>JAFKLU010000092.1:15013-22530 GCA_017304105.1 Sphingomonadales bacterium | reverse complement strand
GCTCATGCTGGCCATGCGCGATGGGAGACCCATTGCCGGCGCGCTGAACCTCGTCGGGTCGGACACGCTCTATGGCCGCTACTGGGGCTGCGTGGAGGAGGTGCCGTTCCTCCATTTCGAGCTGTGCTATTATCAGGCGATTGATGCGGCGATCACGCGCGGCCTGAAGCGTGTCGAGGCCGGTGCGCAGGGCGAGCATAAGCTCAGCCGGGGCTATCGGCCGGTCGCCACCTGGTCAGCGCATTATATTCCCAACGCCAGCTTTCGCCGCGCGGTTGCCGACTATGTGGAGCGCGAGGCGGCTGCGCTCACCAGCGATCGCGAATGGCTCGACGAGCGAACCCCGTTCCGCAAGGGCGAGGCGGACCACGACTGAGGCTGCCCGGAAGGGAGCTCTTACCCCGGCGGGCGATCGATCAGGCCGCGAGGCGCGCCGTCTGACGGCCGGTCCGGGCAAGCCAGGCGCGGGCCTGACGCTGCGCTTCTGCAATCTCGCGGGCAGTCATCTCGTCGGCGATTTCCGCGCGGCAGGCCTGGCCCTCGTCGCTGCCGGCAAGGGCGGCGAGATTGAACCATTTATGCGCCTCGATGAGGTCGACCTCGACTCCCCCGGTGCCGCAGCTGAACGCGACGCCGAGGTCAAAGCGTGCCTGCGCGCATCCCATCGCCGCATCACGCATCCGGCCCTCCATGAGGAAACGAGCGGTTTCCATGCTGTACGCCATGATTTCTCTCCAGAACCCAGAAGGAAAGAAGGTTCGCAATGGAGAGAAAGCTGCGCTTCATCGCTTGAGAAATGGTTAACGGCGTTAGGGGCCCGATATAGACTTTCGTCCTAGGCGCTCGCGCGGGAAGCGGCCCTCAGGGGTTAACGGGGATATTGTCGATGAGCCGTGTGCCGCCGAGCCGCGCGGCGACGAGCAGCCGGGCAGGGCGATCGAGCCTGTCCAGCGGCTTCAGGGTCTCAGCGTCGCACAGCGCGACATAGTCGACCGAATCGAACCCCGAATCGATGAGATAGCGCGTCGACCAGGAGAGCACCGCCGGCACGTCCTCACCCGAGCTTATGCCTTCGCCAGCGACGACGAGCGTTTCCGGCAGGGCCATCGCCCTGACCCGCTCATCCGGACCGAGATAGGCATTGCGCGAGGACAGGGCGAGCCCGTCGGCATCGCGCTGCGTGGGGACGCCCACGATCCCGACGCCCAGATCAAGGTCGCGCACCATCCGGCGGATGAGCGCGAGCTGCTGATAGTCCTTCTCGCCGAAGCAGGCCACGTCCGGCCGCACCTGGCCGAACAGCTTGGCCACCACCGTCGCGACGCCATCGAAATGGCCTGGCCGCCATTTGCTCTCCAGTCCGTCCGACACGCCGGTGACATGCACGCTGGTCGAGAAGCCGTCCGGATACATGACCGGCACGCTTGGCGCCCAGAGGATGGCGACCCCGGCCGCCTCCAGCATCATCGCATCCTGCGTCTCGCGGCGCGGATAGGCGGAGAGATCCTCATTGGGGCCGAACTGAGTCGGATTCACGAAAATAGAGGCGACGACATGCTCGGCCTGCCGCGACGCTTCGTCGATCAGCGCCATGTGCCCGGCATGGAGCGCACCCATTGTCGGCACCAGCGCGACGCGGCCACCACTGGACCTGAGGGACGCGAGGGCTGCTCGCAGAGACGGTAAGTCACGGAAGATTTGCACGCCGGGGAAGCCTCCGATAAGGCCGGTTGCCAATGGGTCCGGCGTGGCTTCGCCTGTCCGGGCCGAGCGGTCAAGGGGCCGCATCCAGCCGAAGAGTTTCGCCCGACTATGTCCACTGCTGCGCCGCATCTCATCGTGTTCGCCAACGAGAAAGGCGGGACGGGCAAGTCGACCACCTGCGTTCACACCGCCGTCGCGCTTGCCGCGCAGGGCGTGAGCTGCGCGGTGATCGACCTCGATTATCGCCAGCGGACCGTGGCGCGCTATCTGGAAAATCGCGCTGAGACGGCGCGCCGGCGCGAGATCGATCTGCCCTCGCCGACATGGAGCGTCTATGACGGCGGCACCGTCGAGGGCCTCAATGCGCAGATCGCCCAGGCCGCCGCGCAGGCGCAGGTCGTCATCATCGACACGCCCGGCCGCGACGATCCGATGGCGCGCTATGCCGCCGCCGCGGCGAACACGCTGGTGACGCCGATGAACGACAGCTTCGTCGACTTCGACCTCATCGGCCAGGTCGATGCAGAGAATTTCAAGGTGAAGCGCCTCAGCTTCTATTCCGAGCTGATGTGGGAAACGCGCAAGACCCGCGCCAAGGCGGACGGCGTTGCCATCGACTGGGTGGTGCTGCGCAATCGCCTCCATCACATGGAGGCGCGCAACCAGCGGCGCGTGGGGGAGGCGCTGACTGAGCTTTCGCGGCGCGTGGGCTTCCGCGTGATTCCGGGCCTTTCCGAGCGCGTCATCTTCCGCGAGCTTTTCCCCTCGGGCTTGACCCTGCTCGATCGCGGCCAGCTCGGCGAGCTGGGCGTCAGCCACATCGCGGCCCGGCAGGAGCTGCGCGAGATGATCGCCGGCTTCGCGCTGCCGATGCTCGCCAAGCGGCCGGCCGAACAGACCGCCGCCTGAGCCCATGCCGCTGCTGCTCGTCCTGCTGGCCGGGCTCGGCCTCTGGTTCTGGCTCGGCAAGCGGCGCAAGAAGATTCCGGCGCTGTGGCTCGGCATCGGCGGCACGCTCGCCGGCGCGGTGCTGGTGGCCAAGGGGATGCCGGTGGTCGGCGCGCTGGTCGCGACCGGATCGGGGCTGTGGCTTCGTTATGGCGAGATGCTGATGCGCGGCCGATCGGCGGGGCCGCCTCCTCCCTCGACCTCGCCTGCCGAGATCGATCGCGCGCAGGCAGCGGAGCTGCTCGGCGTTGCGCCGGATGCCGATCGGGAGGAGATTCTTGCTGCCTATCGCCGGCTCATGGCCCGCAATCATCCCGATGCGGGGGGATCGGCCGGGCTGGCCGCACGCATCAACGCAGCACGCGACCTGTTGCTGAAATCGAAACATAATTGAGCTAGGGCCGCAGACCAAACTCTGCCCCTTCACTCAACACGAGGATTTCATGACGCATCAGTTCCACCCGACGAGCCTGCGCGAATATGACATTCGAGGAATTGTCGGGGAGACGCTGGGCGAGGCGGATGCTTATGCGATCGGCCGCGGCTTCGGCACGCGGGTCAGGCGGCTGGGCGGCGGCAGGGTCGTGGTCGGCTATGATGGGCGCCTGTCCTCGCCCGCGCTGGAGGTAGCGCTGGTCCGGGGGCTCAACGAGAGCGGGGTTCATGTGATCCGCATCGGCATGGGGCCGACGCCGATGCTATATTATGCCGAGGCAGTGCTGGATGTGGATGGCGGCATCCAGATAACCGGCAGTCACAATCCCGCCAATTATAACGGCTTCAAGATGGTCCTTCAGCATGGACCGTTTTTCGGCGCGGACATCCAGTCGCTCGGTACGATGGCGGCGGGCGGCGACTGGGACGAGGGAAGCGCGGGCAGCGAGCAGGTCGATATTCTTGATCGCTATGCGCAGCGTCTGGTCGAGGGGTTTGACGGCAAGGCGTTCCGCATTGGCTGGGACGCGGGCAATGGCGCGGCCGGCCCGGTCGTGGAGAAGCTGGTCCAGCTCCTGCCGGGTGAGCATTACACGTTGTTCACCGATGTCGACGGCAATTTCCCCAATCATCATCCCGATCCCACCGAGGAGAAGAATCTCGTCGATCTGCGGGCGCTTGTCGCGGAGAAGAAGCTCGATTTCGGACTGGCTTTCGATGGGGACGGCGACCGGATCGGCGCGATCGACGGGGAAGGGCGCGTCATCTGGGGCGACCAGCTTCTCGCCATCTTCGCCGAGCCGGTGCTCAAGGACGTGCCCGGCGCCACGATCATCGCGGACGTGAAGGCGAGTCAGGCGCTGTTCGATCGCGTGGCGGAACTGGGCGGCAAGCCGCTCATGTGGAAGACGGGCCACAGCCTGATCAAATCGAAGATGAAGGAAACCGGCAGTCCGCTCGCCGGGGAGATGAGCGGCCATGTCTTCTTCAAGCACCAATATTATGGTTTCGACGACGCGCTCTATGCCGCGGTTCGCCTGATTCGCGCGGCGAGCGACCTCGGCAAGAGCGTGACCGAGTTGCGCGGCGCCATGCCCGCTATGGTCAATACGCCGGAGCTGCGCTTCCAGGTCGACGAGAGCCGCAAGTTCGCCGTGATCGACGAAGTGCTGGCACGGCTGCGCGAATCAGGGGCCAAAATTGATTCGACCGATGGCGCCCGCGTCAACACGCAGGACGGTTGGTGGCTGCTCCGCGCCTCCAATACGCAAGATGTTTTGGTGGCACGCGCCGAGGCGAAGGATCAGGCCGGGCTCGATCGGCTGATGGCCCAAATCGACGAACAACTGCGGCTTTCCGGGCTCGAGAGGGGGCCTCAGGCAGGGCATTGAAGCAAAGCAGTTGCGTTGAGAAACGGGGTTGGATGCAGTTCTTGCAATCGGCGCGCGCCATTTCGCAATTGCAGAATATTCGTATGTAACGCATACGGATCGGGCCTTTCAGGCATCCTCTCCTAAAACTTCCAGGCCGCCCCTCGGGGCGGCCTTTTTTTTGATCTGGCGCCAATGAGCTCCTCGCCGCGAGCACTTGAGCGGGCGGAGCGTAGGGTCCACCATAGGGCCATGACGGCCGACCTGCCCGTTCCCATAGTCCGCTGGTTCGCGGGGCGCGGCTGGGGCGTGCGGCGCCATCAGCGCGACATGCTGGAAGCGGCGCGGCGCGGCGAACATGCGTTGCTGGTGGCGCCGACCGGCGCGGGCAAGACGCTCGCGGGTTTCCTGCCCAGCTTGATCGATCTGATCGACCGCCCGCGCGAAGGGCTGCACAGCCTCTATATCTCGCCCCTGAAGGCGCTCGCGGTCGACGTGCAGCGCAACCTGCTGACCCCGATCGCGGAGATGGACCTGCCCATCCGCGTCGAGACCCGCACGGGCGACACCCCGTCAGACCGCAAGGCCCGCCAGCGCGCCCGCCCGCCGCAGATGCTGCTGACGACGCCCGAATCGCTTTCGCTGCTCCTCTCCTATCCGGATGCGGAGTATTTGTTCGCCGGTCTCGACACGGTGATTATCGACGAGATCCATGCCTTCGCCACTGAGAAGCGCGGCGACCTGCTCAGCCTGTCGCTTTCGCGCCTGCAGTCGATCCGGCCGCAGCTTCGCCGTGTCGGCCTCTCCGCGACGGTGGCGGAGCCGGATGCCTTCCGGCATTGGCTCGCGCCGGGCGGGGCGGGCGAGACGGTGCGGCTGGTGGAAGGCGAGCCGGGCGCGCCGCCCGACCTCTCGATCCTCATCCCGGAGGGCCGCGTGCCCTGGTCCGGCCATAGCGGCGTCTATGCGGCCCGGCAGGTGATCGACATCATCGCCGCGCACAGGATGACATTGGTGTTCTGCAATACCCGCAGCCTCGCCGAGCTGACCTTTCAGGAGCTGTGGAGCCAGAACGAGGAGAACCTGCCAATCGGCATCCATCATGGCAGCCTTTCGCGCGAGGCGCGGCGCAAGGTGGAGGCGGCGATGGCCGACGGGCGGCTGCGCGGCCTGGTGGCGACCGCCAGCCTTGATCTCGGCATCGACTGGGGCGATGTGGACTGCGTGGTGCAGATGGGCGCGCCCAAGGGCTCATCCCGCCTGCTCCAGCGCATCGGCCGCGCCAATCACCGCATGGACGAGCCGAGCAAGGCGATCCTCATCCCCGGCAACCGCTTCGAATATCTGGAGGCGCAGGCGGCCTATGACGCGGTGATGGCCGGCGAGCGGGATGCCGAGCGCTTCCGCCCCGGCGCGCGCGATGTGCTGGCCCAGCATGTCATGGCGTTGGCCTGCGCGGGGCCGATCGACCCGGACCAGCTGCTCGCCGAGGTGCGCGGCGCGGCACCCTATGCCTGGCTCGACCGCGCCCAGCTCGACGACATGCTGCAATTCGTCTCGACCGGCGGCTATGCCCTGCGTGCCTATGATCGTTTCCAGCGGCTGGTGCGCGAGCCTAACGGGAACTGGCGCATTGCTCATCCCCGCTTCGCCCAGCAGCACCGGCTCAATGCCGGCATCATCGTCGATCAGCCGGCAATCGACATTCGCTTCGCCAACGGCCGCAAGCTCGGCACGGTCGAAGAGGCATTCGCCGCCACGCTCGCGCCGGGCGATCGCTTCTTCTTCTCGGGCATGTCGCTGGAAGTCATCCGCCAGAACGAGGCCGAACTGCTCGTGAAGGCGTCCACCAAATCAGCGACGATTCCGAGCTGGGGCGGCACGCGCATGGCGATGTCGACGCATCTTGCTGGCCGCGTCCGCCAGTTCCTGGCCGATCCCTCGCAATGGGACCGCTTCCCGCATGACGTGCACGAATGGCTCGCCATGCAGGCCGTCCGCTCCGTGCTGCCGCGCCCGGACCAGCTCCTCATCGAGACCTTCCCGCATGAGGGGCTACATCACATGGTGGTCTACAGCTTCGAGGGGTGGAATGCGCACCAGTCGCTCGGAATGCTGCTCACCCGGCGCATGGAGGAGCGGGGCCTGAAGCCCATCGGGTTCGTTTCCAACGATTATGCGCTGGCTGTCTATGGGCTGGAGCCCGTGCGGGATCCCGCGCCGCTCTTCTCCGCCGATATCCTCGACCATGAGTTCATCGACTGGGTGGAGGAATCCAGCCTCCTGAAGCGCGCCTTCCGGGATGTGGCGGTCATCTCCGGCCTTATTGAGCGGCAGCAGCCTGGCGCGCGCAAGACCGGGCGGCAGGTCACCTTCTCGACCGACCTCATCTACGACGTGCTGCGCCGCTACGAGCCGGACCATCTGCTGCTCAAGGCTGCCTGGGCCGATGCGCGCGCGCGCATGACCGATGTGGGGCGGCTGGGCGAGCTGATCGACCGCGCTGCCGCCACGCTGCTGCATGTGCAGCTTGAGCGGGTCAGCCCGCTCGCCGTTCCCGTGCTGATCATGATCGGTCGGGAGAGCGTCGCCCAGCGTGCGACGGAGGACGCCCTGCTGATCCAGGCGGAGGAACTCGCGCGCGTCGCCATGACGCCGGACTGACGGCGGGCGCCGCCCCACGAGTGCTTTGGCACCGGCTGCGGAACGTGATATTCTCCGACAGTTGGAGAGGTGGTCACATGACCAGAAAACTGTCGAGACGGATCGCGCTGCTGGTCATGGCCCCGGCACTTGCCCTCTCCGGCGCCGCTGCCGCTCAGGAGCCGCCCGCGCCTCCCGCCGCCGATTTCGTCATAACCCCGCGCCCCGCTCCCGAGAGCGCGGAGCCCGCCGAGTCCGACCAGAGCCTGCTTCTGCTCGGCACCGACCGCAGCGACCGCATGACCATGCCGGTGCAGATCGGCGCGGGCGGCCCCTATGATTTCCTGATCGATACCGGATCGCAGCGCACCATCGTTGCGACAGAGATCGCCCAGCGGCTGGCCCTGCCGGCGCTAC
>JAFKLU010000092.1:0-14978 GCA_017304105.1 Sphingomonadales bacterium | reverse complement strand
TGATGCTCGGCGGCCTCAGGTTCGGCGATCATGCCATTGAGACCCTCAATGCGCTCAGCATCGCGCACAGCGATCTGGGCAGTGCGGGGCTGATCGGGCTCGACAGTCTCAAGGACAAGAGGCTGACGCTCGATTTCCGCAACCGGCGCATGGACGTGGGCAAGAGCCGCCGCCGCCCGGTGCGCGCGGACGCCGACACGATCATCGTCGAGGCGCGCAGCAAGTTCGGTCAGCTCATTCTGGTCGATTCGAAGGTCGACGGCCGCAAGGTCAATGTGATCCTCGATACCGGCGCCGAGATGAGCATCGGCAACATGGCGCTGTTCAACAAGCTCAAGGTCAAGAAGCTGCTCGTGCCGCCCCAGCCCACCACGCTCACCAGCGTGACGGGCCTTGAGGTGCCCGCCCAGTTCACGGTCGTGCGCAAGCTGACCATCGGATCAGTGACGCTGAACAATGTGCCGATGGTGTTCCTTGATGCCGCGCCCTTCGAGGAGCTCGATCTTGCCGACAAGCCGGCGATGCTGCTCGGCATGCGCATGCTGCGGCTGTTCGATCAGGTGGCGATCGACTTCGGCAACCGCCATGTCGATTTCCGGATCAGGGACAGTGCGGCAAGCTACGGCGGCTCACAATTCGCCAGCGCCCTCGCAGCGGATGCAGGGCGCCGCTGAGGAGGGCATCGGCTGGCCGCAGCGCGGACAGAGCCTCGACGCGCCGATCCGCTCGCCATGGGTGATCGAGACGCGCTCGTCGAACAGGAAGCATTCCCCGCGCCACAGGCTGTCCGCCTCCTCGATCTGCGCGAGATAGGCGAGGATGCCGCCTTCCAGATGATAGACCTCCTCAAAGCCGCGTGCGCGGGCAAAGGCGGTGGATTTCTCGCAGCGTATGCCGCCGGTGCAGTACATGGCGATTCGCGGCCGGCGGCCTTCCTCTCGCCAGCGCTGGGCCTGCGCATCGAACCAGGCGGGAAAATCGCCAAAGCTGGCCGTGCCGGGATCGATCGCGCCGGTGAAAGCACCGATCGCGACTTCATAATCGTTGCGCGTGTCGATGAGGATGGTGTCCGGGTCGCTGATGAGGGCGTTCCAGTCGCCCGGCTTCACATAGGTGCCGACATCCCTCGTCGGGTCTACATCGGGCACGCCCATGGTGACAATCTCGCGCTTCACCTTCACCTTCCAGCGCGCAAAGGGCAGCGCGTCGGCGTCATGCAGGCGGGGGGCGAGCGCCTCGAAGCCCGGCACGGCGCGCAGCCGCGCGAGCGCGGCGTCCATGGCCGGCGGCGCACCGGCGATCGTGCCGTTCATGCCCTCGGGCGCGAGGATGATGGAGCCCACGAGGCCGTGCGCCGTGCCGAAGGCGCGCAAAGCCTGTGCCAGCGCCTCGGGATCGGGGAGGGTGGCGAAGCGATAGAAAGCGGCGACGCGAACAGGAGCGGTCATGGCGGGCGTCTAGGATAAACCGGCTATGATGAAAACCGCCTGCAAAAGTTCTTCCTTTGTTCGATAAGCGCATTGAAAGGCGGGCGACGGCACGGCATAGATTCGCTATGCATCCCGCTCCCAGTTTCGAATTTGCCGGGCAAAGCTGGCAGGCGCTGCCGCAGGGCGCGCTGTTCTGGCGCGAGCGTGCAGCGCTGATCGTCGCGGACCTGCATTTCGAGAAGGCGAGCGCCTATGCCGCGCGTGGGCAGCTGCTGCCGCCTTATGACAGCCGCGCCACGCTGGAGGCGCTGGAGGCGCTCGTGGCCCTCACTGCTCCCCGCGAACTCTGGTGCCTGGGCGACAGCTTCCACGATGGCAGCGCCGGCGAGCGGATGGATGCCGCCACGCGCGCGCGGCTGGCGCGTCTCACGGGGCTGTGCCGCTGGACCTGGATCACCGGGAATCACGACCCCATGCCCGCGCCGGGACTCGACGGCGAAGTCGTCGAGGAAGCCCGCATCGATGGCGTCATCCTGCGTCACGAGGCGCGACAGGAAGAGGCCTGGCCGGAGATATCGGGCCATTTTCATCCCAAATGGCGCGTCAGTCTGCGCGGCCGCTCGGTGTCGCGGCGCTGCTTCGTGCGGGGCAGCAGCAAGCTCATCCTGCCCGCCTTCGGTGCGCTGACCGGGGGGCTTGACGCTGCGGCACCGGCCATCCGTGCCCTTATCGGCCGGGGGGGCGAAGCGCTCGTCCCGGTCTCCGACCGGCTGCTTCGGTTCGCCGTCCCGGCCTGACGAAGAGCGCTTTTGTTGCTATTGTGCAACAGTCCAAAAAGCTCGCAAATGAGGGATTTCCAGGGGTGTTGGCCATCGCGTATGACAGATGCGGTCGCGGCTTGGCCGCGTATCGAAAAAAGAGACAGGGAGAGATGCCGATGCACCGGACCTCCATTTTCGCGTCCGCCAGCGCGGCGGCCTTGCTCTGTGCACTGGCAATGCCAGCCTTCGCCCAGGCCCCCCAGAGCGCGTCAGAAGACACCGCCGCCCAGGACGATCAGAACGGCACCATTGGCGACATCGTGGTGACCGCCACTCGCCGCGCAAGCCCGCTCTCCGACATCCCCATCGCCGTTTCGGCCGTCTCGGCACAGTCGCTGCAGAACAGCGGCGCCAATGACATCCGTCAGCTCAATCAGCTCGCCCCCTCGCTGCTGGTCTCCTCGACCGGCTCGGAAGCGAACGGCACGGCGCGCATCCGCGGCATCGGCACCGTGGGCGACAATCCGGGGCTGGAAAGCTCGGTGGCGGTGTTCGTCGATGGCGTCTATCGCTCGCGCACTGGCGCTGGCCTCACCGATCTTGGCGACATCGAGCGCGTTGAGGTGCTGCGCGGGCCGCAGGGCACCTTGTTCGGCCGCAACGCCTCGGCCGGCCTGCTCAACATCGTCACCCGCGCGCCGAGCTTCACGCTGGGCGCGAGCGGTGATGTCACATTCGGCAATTACGATTATTGGCGTGTGACCGGCCGCGTGACCGGCCCGATTAGCGACACGCTGGCCGCGAGCCTGGAGGGCGTCTATTCGCGGCGGGACGGCTTCATCGACCTGGTCGACGCGTCCGGCAACAAGGTCGACGACACCAACAACCGCAACCGCTATCTCATTCGCGGCCAGCTCCTGTTCGAGCCGAGCGACGCGCTCTCGATGCGGATCATCGGCGATTATACCCGGCGCGACGAGAGCTGCTGCGGCGCCGTGCTCATCGATGCCGGCGAGGAAGTGGGCACCAGCCCGAGCAATTACACGCAGAATGCGACGAACCGCATCGTCACCATTCTCTCCGCGCTCGGCACGAAATTCCCCAATGGCCCAACGGCTTATGCGCAGGATCCCTATGCCCGCAAGGTGAGCATTACCAACGGCCGCAACTATGTGAGCGATCTGGATGACTGGGGCGTCTCGGCCGAGATCAACTATGATCTGGGCGCCGCGAAGCTGACCAGCATCACCGCCTATCGCGACTACAAGTCCGCCGATTATGGCGACTATGATTATGCGACGGCGGACCTGCTCTATCGCGACGCCAACACCTTCCGTCAGTTCAAGACCTTCACGCAGGAGCTGCGCCTTCAGGGATCGGCCTTTGGCGAGATGCTCGACTGGCTCGTCGGCGGCTATTACGCGCATGAGGATCTGACCCTGCGCGACAATATCCGGTTCGGCGCGGATTATGGCCGCTTCGCCGCCTGCCGGCTGATGGCCGGCGCTGGCAATGCGAGCAACCTGCCGCCCGCCAATCTGGCGCTCTGCGGCGTTCCCATCGACGGCAATGCGGCGACGCCGGATGTCGGCAATCTCATCGCGGGCACGCAGGCCAGCCTCAATGCGGCGCTCACCCCGGCCGTCGGCGCGACGCAGGCGGGCATCATTTCCGGCGGGCTGGGCGCCGGGCTGACGGCGCTTGCCAATATTCCCTCGGGCGCGGGCGACGTCGACACGCGCTATTATCAGAAGAGCGAGAACTGGGCGCTCTTCACGCACAATATCGTTCACATCACCGACCAGCTCGATCTGACGCTGGGCCTGCGCTACACGCGCGAAACCAAGCGTTTCAGCGCCGCCTTCAACAACAACAACGCGACCTGCACCGCGCTGCAGGGATCGAGCCTGCCGACGCTCGCGACCAACGCGCAGCTCGGCGCGACGGCGCAGCTGGCCGGCGGCATCCTGACGCTCGCCTGTCTCGGCAATGGCGGCACCGCGCTCAACGCGCTGAACCTGCAGGACCGCTTCAGCGACGGCGAATTCTCCGGCACCGCCGTGCTTTCCTATAAGGCGACGCCCGACCTGCTCGTCTATGCGAGCTATTCGCGCGGCTACAAGGCGGGCGGCTACAATCTCGACCGGTTCGAGCTCGGCAACCGGGGCGTCTCGCCGGCCATCTCGCCGATCACCTATTTCTTCCCACGCAGCAATGCGGATGCGGCCACGCTGGCGTTCGGTGCGGAGACGGTCAACGCCTTCGAGATCGGCCTCAAGATGAGCCGGCGCGGCTGGGGCGTGAATGCGGCGCTGTTCCTGCAGGAGTTCAGCAACTTCCAGCTCAACACCTTCAACGGCACGAGCTTCGTGGTGCAGAACATCAATGGCTGCAAGGGCGGCAAGGCGGCGAACGGCAGCTGCGCCGACACCAGGCCGGGCCTTACCAGCCGGGGCGTGGAGCTGGAGGCCTATATCGCGCCGACCCGCAATTTCCGGGGCACGGCGGGCCTCACTTATGCGCGGACCAAATTCGCCGATCAGCTCGTTGGCGGCGGCAACGGGTCGACGCCGCTCGATCCGGCGCTGTTCCTGCTCGAAGGCGCGGACAACAACAACGCGCCCCGCTGGGTGGCGACCGCCAGCCTCTCCTGGACGCCGCCGCTCGGCGACACCGGCTGGAGCGGGCTCGTCTATGTCGATACGCGCCTGACCGACGATTATAATACCGGCTCGGATCTGTATCCCGAGAAGGCGCAGGATGGCTATGTCGTCACCAATGCCCGCATCGGCATAAGGGGCGCGGAGCAGCGCTGGGCGATCGAGCTGTGGGCGCAGAATCTGTTCGACACCAACTATACCCAGATCGCGTTCAACAGCCCGCTGCAGAGCTCCAGCCCGAACAACCAGTCCACGGCGCAGCTTGGGCGCTTCGGCACCATGTCGAACCAGCTTTTCTCGGCCTATCTGGCCGAGCCGCGCACCTTCGGCGTGACGGTGCGGGGGAAGTTCTAGGGTCTGCTTTGATTAGATAAGCATCCTTGTCCTCCGTACGTGTCGAGCGAAGTCGAGACACGTTGAGGCTGACCTATATGTGTCTCGACTTCGCTCGACACGTACGGATGGGTTGGTTTCAGTCTGATCGGGACCGGCTCCAATGGGCATGATTCACCCGATGCGTTGCCGCCCTCCGAACAGCGCGGTGCCGATGCGGACATGCGTGGCGCCGAGCATGATCGCCGTCTCATAATCGCCGGACATGCCCATGGAGCGGCCGGGTAGGCCATTGTCGCGCGCCAGCTTGTCGAGCAGGGCGAAATAGGGTGCGGGCTCTACCTCGGCGGGAGGGACGCACATGAGGCCGACAACGGGCAGTTCCGCCGCGCGCGCTTCCTCCAGCAGGGGGGGCAGATCGGCGATCGCGCAGCCGCCCTTCTGGGCTTCCTCGCCGATATTGACCTGGATGAAGCAATCGGGACGGCGGCCGATCCTGTCCATGGCGCGGGCCAGCGCGCTCACCAGCGACGGGCGGTCGAGCGAATGGATCGCGTCGAACAGGGCGACGGCATCTTCCGCCTTGTTGGACTGGAGCTGGCCGACCAGATGCAGGGCGATGTCGGGATGCGCATCGCGCAGCGCCGGCCATTTGCCCTGCGCCTCCTGCACGCGGTTCTCGCCGAACAGGCGCTGGCCGGCGGCGATGAGGGGGAGAATGGCGGGCGCGTCATGAGTCTTGCTCACCGCGATGAGCTGCACGCAGCCCGCCGGCCTGCTCGCAATCCGCTCGGCGCGCGCAATTGCATCGCGCACTGTGGCCAGCCGTCCGGCTGCGCTCATCTCACTGCTATGCCCGTTCATCGTCGTCGCTATAAGAGGGGCCATGCGGCAAGGCCACGGCAAATCGCGCGGACATATGCCCCGCCTCTGGCTGATGACCGACGAACGGATCGCGCGGGCCGACCTGCTGCGGGCGGTGGCGCGGCTGCCGCGCGGCGCGGCGGTGGTGGTGCGGCATTACGGCCTCGATGAGACCGCACGGCTATCGCTGTTCGAGGCCGTGCAGCGGCTTGCCCGGCGGCGCGGGCTCGTCCTGCTGCTTGCCGGCCCGTCGGCGCAGGCGCGCAGCTGGGGGGCGCAGGGTCATCATGGACGCAGCCGTGCCCCGCGCGACCGGCACTGGTTGCACAGCGCGCCGGTGCACAATCATCGCGAGCTGGTGACGGCGATCCGCGCGGGCGCCGGTGCCGTGCTGGTCTCGCCGCTCTTCGCCACGCGCTCTCATCCGGGCGCGCCGCCGCTCGGCGCCGCGCGCTTCGCCGCGCTGGCCCGCTGCTCGCCGGTTCCGGTCATCGCGCTTGGCGGCGTGCGGCGTCGCCATGCCGGGCTGGTGCGCAGGCTTGGCGCGCATGGCTTCGCCGCGATCGATGGGCTGGCGGCGCGGCGATGAAGGCCTTGGCGCATGCGGTCCCCGATCTCGGCGAGGCCGTGCGGCCAGCCAGCACGAATAATAATTCCGCCCTGCGCTATGCATCGCGGCGGACGGGCATGGACAGAATATGCGGGCGCCGGGCATGACGGCGGCATTGGCAGGAACGGTGGGCATTAGAGGGGCTGAGATGGGGGTCTGGCGCAAGTCTCTTCTGGTCGCGCTGGCGAGCGCGCTGGCCTTTTCGGCCTGTCAGCAGCCGGCATCGATGAGCGGCGCGCTTGTCATTCCCATCCGCCAGCTGGACGATGAAGGCGCGTGCGCGACCGCCGGCGCGCCTTCGCAAAGCTATAATGACGCGCTCGGCTGGCAGTGGTTTGAGAGCGGCGGCACCTGGTGCCGGCGGCAGTTCGATGGCGGCGCGATCCAGGCCTGGGCGCAGGCGGAGCAGAATGCCACGCACAGGCTGCACCTTCAGGGGGGCAATGCGGGGCTGACCGATGCGCTGCCCACGCTGCGACGACTCCAGCCGGGCGAGGTGACGCTGGGCAGCTGCGAGGACAGCCGGCGCATGCGCGCGTTTCGCGATCAGAACTGGCTGGTTGCTCGCGGCGATCTCGATTGTCGCGGCCATCGCGCAGCGACGCAGCAGGTGGTCCAGCCGATCGATCTGCCGGTCGGCGGGCAGCGCGTGCCGGTGCTGATGAGCCGTCCGACCGTTCCGGACGATCGCGGCACCATCATCTTCCTAGCCGGCGGTCCCTATCGCAATCTGGTCCGCGGGCTGGAGGGCCATGCGCTCACCAATCATCTCCTTTCGGCCTATGGGCCCGATACGGCGGTGCTCGTGCCCGCCTATGCCGGCATCGACAAGGTGCGGATGGGCGATGGCGATCTCGCCCGGGCCACGGCCGAGATCGCGGCGGTGATGGCTTTCGCGCGCGAGCGGCGGCGGCCGGTCTGCGTCGTCGCCTATGACATGGGCGCTTATGCCGTCGCGCCGCTTGTGGGCGCGAATGCATGGAGCGGCTTCCTGATGCTGGCGCCGCCCACCTCCGCGCCTGCCAGCCTTATCGAACGGATGAAGGCCAATGGCATGCAGGCGGGCAAGCTGCAGCTCATCGAGGGTGCGCCCGATGCGCGCATGGTCGAGATGACGAGCGACCAGGCCTTGCTGCGCTATGCCGGAGCGGCCTCCCGCCAGGACCTGAACGAGCGCCTGGACGCCGGTCGGCTGACGAATGTCGAGATGGCCTATGCGCCCAATGATCCGGTGGTGGGGCCGCGCGACGTTGCGAACCTGTCATCGAAGATGGATGGCCGCGTGACCCGGCTACCGGCCGTGGGCCATGCGGCGGAGGATGCGATGGGCTTCATGGCCTATCAGCCGGTGCTCGATCGCTTCCTGTCCTCCTGCCTTGCCAATCCGGCGAACTAGACTAGCTGCCGTCCGCCGATCGGCGAAGCTTGTTCACGATCAATCGAACGCCGACGAATGAGACGCCAGCTACAATTGCCGTCGGAGCAAGAACGAAAGGCAAAGAGCCTTTATTGCAATCCATGTCCGGGGCGCAGTCGCCCAACGCATCAATGACTATAAGGAAAAAGAAGAGGGGAGCGCTTAGCAGAGCAGCAACGATGCAACCCCATTTGCTGCCAACTGATGCGCCACCTCGATATTCGCTTTCGCCCATGCGAGAAGGTCTGAACGAACGCCGCGTTTCAAGCAAGCAGGTCGCGGAGGTAAACAACCTCCTTGCCGTCGCGTCAGCTTTGGAGCCGGGCCACCGACATCGATCCTTCGAATTTGTCCGTGCCGCCGCAGACTTTACCTGACGGAACCGGCGCGCCTGCGCCGACGGAAACCCAAGGCACCAAGGAATCGCCGCAGGGGCCGGGACTCCTGTTTGCGCAGGAGGGCAAGCTGTTTCCATCTGGCGGGAGCCGATCCGGGACGACTTCTCGTCACCCCGGACTTGATCGGGGGCGCGTCGACGTCCGTCGGTTTGCGATCAGAACTTGAAGGTCGTGCCGACGTAGACGGCCTGGCTGTCCTGCGTCTGGTCGGTGACGACCGGCGCGAGGCGATTGCTTGGGCCCTTGTAGCGCACGCCGGCTTGGACGTTCAGGTTGCGCGTTAGCGAATAGCTGCTCGAAATATCGACGGCGTAGCTCCGCTCGCTGCCGATCGGCGTGGCGTCGGCCGGTGTGCCGGTCAGGCCGTCGCGATCCTGCAGTTGCAGGTTCGCCGAGAAGCGATCCTTCTTGGCGCGCAGCGTGTAATTGGGCAGCGGCTCCTTGAGCTTGGTCTCGATCACCGGATCCGGAATGGCGGGATCGAGCCGGGCGCCTGTCGAGAAGCGCTCAAGGCCCTTGGTGGTGCCGAGGCGATAGGCCACCGGGGCGACGCCGAGATTGGGCAGCACGCGCTCGCTGGTCGTGCGCGCCGTCGAGAGGCCGCCGGCGCGAACGAGAATGGTCAGCGAGCGGCCGTTGATGGAGCCGCTGGACGGCGTGAAGCGGAAGCCACGGCTCTGCGATTCGCGCGCCGCCTTGGCGTAGGCCTCGGCAAGGCGCTCGTCGTTGGTCACGGGCGTGAATGACGCGATGCTGCCGAGCATCTTGAGCGAAACCGCCCCCGAACTGGTGGCGCTGGAGGTCGCCCCGAGCATGGCGGCGAGCGCGGGCGACAGGGCGAGCGAACCGGCAGCCGCTACGGCTCCCATCGCTGCAATTTGCCTCCTGCTCAAACCCACCGTTCGATACCTCCCGAGTCCGACTCCGAAGAGACGCTTCTTGCTAATATCATGAGGGACGCAACGAATACCAGCGGACGGAACAAATTGCCCCGAGGCGTGACCATTAATCCACAGTCGCGACCGGTCCCTGGCGGGCGTCGATCCCCTCCGGGCGGCGTCCTGCGCGTTTGGCTGCCGGGAATCAACCACAAGGGCGACGGACGGTTCGGTTTTGGGGGACGGGCGATGGGGCGATTCGCCTTGGTCCACTATCAACGAGCGGAACTGGAGCGGGTTTGGCTGCCCGGCCGCGCGGCCACTTGTGCCCCGGGGGCGTCGACTATAGAGGCTGATAGACAGGGAGCCCGGCTCAGCACCGGAAGCACAGGATTACGACATGGTTCTCGATGGACGACTGACATTCAAGAGCGGCATGGCGAAGGGCCTGGCGCTGACGCTCGGCTGTGCGCTGCTCGCGTCCTGCGGCGGTAGCAAAGCCCGCCCGCGCGCCGACATCGCGGCCTCGAAGGTCACGAATATCGGCGTCAACGGCTATCTGTGGCGCGCCAGCCTGGACACGGTGAGCTTCATGCCGCTGCTCCAGACCGATTCCAACGGCGGCATCATCATCACGGATTGGTATATCAATCCGGGCGCGCAGGGTGAGCGCATGAAGCTTACCGTCACGATCCTCGACCAGGATCTTCGTGCGGATGCGCTGCGCGTGGCGGCCAGCCGGCAGACGCTGCAGAACGGCCAGTGGATCGACGCGCCCGTGCAGGCCGCGACGACCCAGAAGCTGGAAGAAATCATCCTGACCCGTGCCCGCGACCTGCGCCGACGCGCGATTGCCGGCAGCTGAGCGGCGCTGTCCGGTGCCGAGCGCCGGACCAAATGAACAGAGGCAAGACGTGAGCGAGAGACGCTTCAACCCCGCATCGGCGGACGCCCGCTGGCAGGCCGAGTGGGACAGCCGGCAGAGCTTCAAAGCCGGCGCCCGGCCCGGCGCGCCCAAAAGCTATGTGCTGGAGATGTTCCCCTATCCCTCGGGGCGCATCCATATCGGCCATGTGCGCAACTATTCCATGGGCGACGTGCTCGCGCGGTTCCGTCGGATGCAGGGCCATGACGTCCTTCACCCGATGGGCTGGGACGCCTTCGGTATGCCGGCCGAGAATGCGGCGATGGAAAAGAAGGTCCATCCCGGCGACTGGACGCGCGCCAACATCGCGGCGATGAAGGCGCAGCTCAAGCGCCTTGGTTTCGCGCTCGACTGGAGTCGCGAGCTGGCGACCTGCGAGCCGGACTATTACGGCCAGGAACAGGCGCTGTTCATCGATCTCTACGAGGCCGGCCTCGTCTATCGCAAGGAAAGCGCGGTCAACTGGGACCCGGTCGACATGACCGTGCTCGCCAACGAGCAGGTGATCGACGGGCGCGGCTGGCGCTCGGGCGCGCTGGTCGAGAAGCGCAAGCTCAGCCAGTGGTTCCTCAAGATCACCGATTTCGCGGACGATCTGCTCGACGGTCTGGGCGAGCTGGAGCATTGGCCGGACAAGGTGCGGCTGATGCAGGAGAACTGGATCGGCAAGAGCGTCGGCCTGCAGTTCAGCTTTGCGCTGGATCAGGCGGTGGCCGGGATCGACCGGCTGGAGGTCTTTTCGACCCGACCGGACACGATCTTCGGTGCGAGCTTTGCCGCCATCGCGGCGGATCACCCGATCGCGCTGGCACTGGCACAGGACAATGCCGATCTCGCGGCCTTTGCCGAGGAGTGCCGCCGCACCGGCACTGCCGCCGCAGAGGTGGAGACGCAGGAGAAGAAGGGCTACGACACGGGGCTCAGCGTCGTGCATCCCTTCGATCCCGCGTGGAAGCTGCCGCTGTTCGTCGCGAACCGCGACCTTGATTTCGCGCGCAAATATATGCTGCCGGTCGAGCGCGTGGTCGCCGCGTCGGGCGATGAGGCCAAGCCGATCCACGACGAGGCCTATGTCGGGCCCGGCAAGCTGGTCAATTCCCGCTTCCTCGATGGCATGACCGCCGAGGCGGCCAAGGCCGAGGCGATCGCGCGCGCGGAAGCGGGCGGCTGGGGCAAGGGCACCACCGTCTGGCGC
This sequence comes from Sphingomonadales bacterium, assembly GCA_017304105.1. Lineage (GTDB taxonomy): Bacteria > Pseudomonadota > Alphaproteobacteria > Sphingomonadales > Sphingomonadaceae > Sphingobium. The sequence continues at coordinate 3,507 of JAFKLU010000092.1, read as the reverse complement.
CTGCGCGACTGGGGCGTCTCACGCCAGCGTTATTGGGGCACGCCGATTCCGTTCATCCATTGCGCCGATTGCGGCGTGGTGCCGGTGCCCAAAGATCAGCTTCCGGTCGTGCTGCCCGAGGATGTCAGCTTCGACATTCCCGGCAATCCGCTCGATCGTCATCCGACATGGAAGCATGTCGATTGTCCCAAATGCGGGAAGGCGGCTGTCCGCGAGACCGATACGCTCGACACGTTCGTCGATTCGAGCTGGTATTTCATCCGCTTTGCCAGCCAGCCCGGCGACCAGCCGTTCGACCGCGCCGAGGCAGAGAGCTGGCTGCCGGTCGGCCAGTATATCGGCGGCATAGAGCATGCGATCCTCCACCTGCTCTATGCCCGATTCTGGACCCGCGCGCTCAATCACATCGGCAAGATCGGCATCACCGAGCCGTTCGAGAGCCTGTTCACGCAGGGCATGGTGACGCACGAGACCTATCAGGCGCCCGATGGCCGCTGGCTGGCGCCGGAGGATGTGCGGATCGAGGGCGGCGTCGCGAAAATCGTCGAGACCGGCGAAACCGCCACCATTGGCCGCGTGGTCAAGATGTCCAAGTCCAAGAAGAATGTCGTGGATCCGGACGAGATCATCAGCAGCTATGGCGCGGACGCCGTGCGCTGGTTCATGCTCTCTGACTCCCCGCCCGAGCGCGATCTGCCGTGGACGGCAGCCGGCATCGAGGGCGCCTGGCGCTTCGTGAACCGGCTTTACCGTCTGTTCGGTCAGGTGGGCGAGACGGGCGATGGCGGAGCCGACAAGGCGCTCGATCGCAAGCTGCACCAGACCATTGCCGGTGTCGCCAAGGATATTGAGGCGCTCGCCTTCAACAAGGCGGTCGCCAAGATCTACGAGCTCACCAACGCCATCGAGAAGGCCGCGCCTTCCGCAAGCCGTGCACAGGCGATTCGTTCGCTCGCGCTGCTCGTCGCGCCGATGACGCCGCATCTGGCCGAGGAGGTCTGGGCGGAGTTCGGCGGCGCCAATGGTGAGGGCGGGCTGATCGCCGACGCCATGTGGCCATCCGTCGATCCGGCCTTGCTGGTCGAGGATGAAGTGACCATTGCCGTGCAAGTGCAAGGCAAGCTGCGCGATACGCTCACCGTCCCCAAGGGCACGGACAAGGCCACGCTGGAGAGCCTCGCGCTCGCCGCGCCCAATGTCCTGCGCACGCTGGACGGCGCAACGCCCAAGAAGGTGATCGTGGTGCCCGATCGTCTGGTCAATCTGGTCATCTGATGCGCCGCGCGCTCGCCCTTCTGCTGATCGCCAGCCTCGCCGGCTGCGGCCTCAAGCCCATGTATGCGGGCGGGCGCGCGGGTGCGGCGGCGCAGGCGCTGGCGAGCGTGCGCGTCGAGGCCATTCCCGGCAAGAGCGGCTGGCTGATGCGCAATGCGCTCAACGATCGGCTGCGCGCGGTGGGCGATGGCGAGGCGCGCTATCTGCTCAAGGTGCAGCTCGATGATCGCATCGAGGGCCTCGGCGTGCGCGCCGACGATACGGTCTCGCGTGAGCGGCGCACGCTGCGGGCGCGCTACCAGCTCGTCGATACCAGCAGCGGCGAAACCGTGCTGGACGAGACCAGCGGCTGGGATGCCGGCATCGACGTCGCCTCCAGCGAATATGCGACCGTGGCGGCGGAGGAGAGCGCGCTCGAGCGCCTGACCGAGATCGTGGCCGATCGCGTGCTGGCCCGCGTCGCGCTCGGCGCGCAGAATTGAGCGCGCATTGAGCCTGCGGGGCGACAACGCGGCCGCTCTGAAGGCGCTCGATGCGCCCGCCGCCAATATCCGCCTCTATCTGCTCTACGGTCCGGACGAAGCCGGCAGCGAAGCGCTTGCCGCGCGCTTCGGCAAGGCGATGGGGCCGGGTGCGGAGCGGATCGATCTCGATGGGCCGACCCTGCGCGGCGATCCCGCGCGCCTCTCGGACGAGGCGGCCGCCATCTCCATGTTCGGCGACAAGCGCTGGATCAAGGTGCAGCCCGCCGGCGAGGAAGTGTTGCCCGCCGTGGAGGCGCTGCTCCAGTCGCCGGCAACGGGCGATCCGGTGGTGATGATCGCGGGCAATCTGCGCAAGACGAGCAAGCTGCTGACGCTTTGCGACGGGCACAAGGCGGTGGTCGCGATCATCAGCTACGCGCCGGAGGGGCGCAATGCCGAGCAGCTCGCCGTCACTATGGCGCGCGACCTGGGGCTGGAGCTGCCCGGCGACCTCGCCAGGCGACTCGTGGCGCTGACGAGCGGCGAGCGCGGCCTGCTGGCGAGCGAGATCGAGAAGATCGCGCTCTATCTCGATGCGACGCCGGACGAGCCCAAGGCCGCGACGGCGCAGGCGCTCGACGTGTTGGGGGCCGAAGGCGGGGAGCAGCAGCTCTTCAAGGCCGCGATGGTCGTCCTTTCCGGCAATATCCGCGGTACCGAGCATGAGATCGCGCATCTGCGCCAGAGCGGCGGCTCGCTCGCCGGGCTGCTGCGTATCACCCTGCAGCGAGCGGTGGGACTCGCGCAGGCGCAGGCGGGGCAGGGCGCGCGCTTCGGCGGGCGGGGGGACGAGGACATCGCGGCGCGCTGGAGCAGCGACAGTCTGGACAAGGCGATCCACCGCATGGCGGAGGCCGAGCGCACCAGCCGCCTGTCCCACCAGATTGGCGAGGCGGTGCTGGCGCAGGAGCTGGTGAACGTCGCGAGGCTCGCCGCGCGCGGCCGCTGATCCCGCCGCTCAGTTCGATCGCGTTGGGTCCGTCAGCGGATCGGCCAGTTCGCGGGGGCCAAGTGCGCGGCCGAAGAACGGCAGCGTCCCGGTCTGACGCTCGATCCGGCGGTGGACCACCGGCTCCGTCCCCGGAACACGCAGACTGCGCAGTTCATCGCTGTTCGCCGAATCCGCCACGGTGCGCCGCTGGTTGTGGCGGACATAATCGAGCCAGGTCGCGACGTCATAGCGCTCGATCCAGAGCTCCGGGTCACCCAGATCGCGCATCAGCGTCCAGCCGCGCGCGCCATCGCGTCGGCGAATGCGGCGGCGTTCCTCCATCACGGTCAGGAAGGCCGGGATGTTCGCGGGGGGCACCCGGTGCTCGATGGTGATGACGATCGGCCCCGAGCGGAGGCTGACCGGCACTTCCGTTTCCGGCTCGCGCCAATGGTCCTGCAGATCCAGGTTCACGTCGTCCGTGGACTGGAGCGGGAGGAAGCGCCCGACCACGACAGTGAACACCAGCATGATGGCGGCCACATGCAGCGCGAAGACGGGGCCGTTATGCTCCGCAATGATGCCGAACATCCAGCTTCCGCCCGCCATCGCGCCGAACACCACCATCTGATAGACGGCGAGCGCGCGGGCCGCGACCCAGCGCGGGGAGGACATCTGCACGCTCACGTTGAAGGTGGAGAGGGCGAGCACCCAGCCGCTGCCGGCCAGCGCGAGGGCGACGAGCGTGATCGGCAGGAAGGGGCTGATCCCGGTGGT
>JAFKLU010000091.1 GCA_017304105.1 Sphingomonadales bacterium | reverse complement strand
CGTCGATGCGGAATGGGCGCGACGCATCGTGCGCCACTTCCGCGAAGATCGCTCCACGCATCAGCTCGACCACGCGGTCATGGCGCGTGTAGCGAACCTTCACGTCCGCTCCGCCCGCCAGCTTGAGCCGCGTTCCATCGGCAAGCTCGACTTGACGAACCTTTCCATCCGCCACCGTATAATGCTGGACCCCGGCAAGCTGCAGCTCGACCCAGGGCATTGCCTGATATGCGCCGGCCAGGACCAGCAGAACGGCCGCGCCGCCCGCCAGCAACGTCCGCCGGGAGGAGCCTCGCCGTCCATAGGCGCTCAAGGCGGCGTCCATGTCCGGCCCCATGATATGGCGCCACATGGCGTCATACACGGATCGACGGCGGGGATGGCCGGCAAGCCATTCCTCGAAGGCAGCCTCGTCGAACGGTTCGCCGCCAGTGCGCCGGTCTATCCATTGCGCTGCCTGGAACTCAATGGAGTCAGTCTCGGACAGGGGCGCCTCGCCTTTCGATTTTGCTGATCGCCAGATGCAGATCCACCAGGGCCCGCGCCATATGGTGACTTACCGCACTGGCGGACAGCCCGAGCGCCTCCACCACTTCGCCAGCCGATTGACCGTGCAGGCGGCGACGGACGAAGACATCCCGCCGGAGAGGCGGCATCTCCTTCAATACGCCCATCACGATCTCGATGAGCTGGCGCCGCTCCATTTGCTGCTGGATGCTGGGTTGAGGACAGGGGATATCCTCGGACAGCTCCACAACCGACATGCGGCCGGCATATCGGAAATGATCCCTGGCCAGATTGAGCGATATGCGGCGCAGCAGAGCAGCGACATTGGAGACCGTCTTATCCGCCTTCGCCTCATAGACCAGAAACCGCAGAAAAGCTTCCTGGACGATATCTTCGCTTAGGGCCGCGTCGGAGACGCGGCGCCTGACATAGCGCAACAAATCAGCGCGTTGTGCACTCAGCTTGGCAACGGGAGGACTCATTGTGCGGGTGCAATATTTGTCGATGATGACATCCCGGTTGCATTCCGCCTGCATCGGCGAGCGAGGGAATATATGGACACCACCTGGCCCTCACAGCCGACCGATCGCCCCGCGAACGGCGGATGGCGCGCCCTTCCCCGCCCGCCGCGCTATTGACCGATCATCAGCGCCGGAACCTGCGCCGTATCGAAGGGCACGTTCAGCAAGCCGGCGAGCGTCGGCGCGATCTGGCGGATGTCGATGGTACCGAGGCTCTTGTTTGCCGCTATCCCCTCCCCCACCAGGATGAAGCCGGAGTGCATGTCCCGCCGGGTGGTGGGGGAGGAGAAGGCGCCGTGCGAGCCGCCTGAATAGGCCTCGCTGAACGCTCCGGTCATCGCGTTGCCCATGCGGTAGCCCGGCTTCAGCGCGATGACGAAGCGCGCCTGATCCGACAGGCCCCTGCCCGCGAGCTCCCTGGGGCCGAGGATGGCGGCGATGCCGGCGTCCGGTCGTTTGGCGAGCGTGGCGAGGAACGCCGACACTTCCGCTTCCAGCGCGGCGTCGCCCGGATCGCGCAGCACGACCATCGCGCTCCCGCCGACATACCATGCAAAGGCGCGCCATGACTTCACCTCGCTGCGCGTATCGTCGGTGAAGGTGATGAGGCCCGCATCCGCGAAGGGGATGTTCAGATTGACCTGTCTGGCCGTGCGATCAAAGCCGTGGTCCGATGCAATCGCGATCACGCCCCGCGGGTTCTGTGCGCGATACGCCGCGACCAGCTTGCCGATTTCACGATCGATCCTCTCAAGAGCGGCGATGCCCTCCGCCGATCCCGGCCCATATGCGTGCTGCGCGCTGTCATGCGACACATAATGCACGGTCATGAAATACGGGCGATGTTCGACGATGATCCGCACCGCGTCCTTCGTGATCTGCTCGTCATCACCGGAGTTGCCGGTATTGATGTTGATGTCGATGGGGGCGGCCCCCTTCGTCACCGGCCAATACACGCTCGCCGTACGAAGCCCGGCGCCCTTCGCGGCGGACCAGAGGGTCGGCACCCTGATCGTTGCATATTGGCTAAAAGACTCAGGCAATCTGGCCGTCGCGGCAAAGGGGCGGTTGTTGAACACGCCGTGCAGCGCGGGCGAAACGCCGGTCACCAGGCTGGTGTGATTGGGGTTCGTGACGGTGGGGTTCACATTCACGACGCGCTCGGCATAGCTGCCCTCACGCAGCAAGCCGCGCAGCACCGGAATATTCGGGCCGGCCTTTCCGGGGCGGAACAGGCTGTCGGGCGAGAGTCCATCTATGGTGATGAGCAAAACCGGGCGATGCTCGGTCCGCTGCGCATCGGGCTGCACGGCGGCTTCCTCCGCCGGTGCTTGCATCGTTGCCGCGTGGGCGGGCGCTTGGGCGGCCAGCAGCACGGCGGCGGCGCTGATCATGCGGTGGATGATTTTCATGCGTTTGTCCGTGCAGTCCGTGCGGCGGGGATGAAAGGCAGCTCTCGCGGCCTTCATCCCCGCAACCGGGATTAGAAACCGAAGCTATATTTCAGGCGGAACTGGCGGCCGCGCGGGTTCGCCGTGCCGACCACGAAACCATTGTCTTCGTCGGCGACCGGCGGATCGGCATCGAACAGATTGTGCACGGTGACGGTCAGCGTGTGCCGCGGCTTGCCCTCGTTGACGGCGTCACCAAAAGCGTAGGTCGCGCTCAGCGTGTGCTGAATGGCCGGCTTGACGCGGTAATAATAGCGCATCACGCCGTTATCATTGACCACGTTGATGTAGCTCGGACGGTTCAACGCCTCATAGATCGCTTCGGTGGTTGCCGCGGACGTGCTGGAGAAGGAGCCGTAATAGGTCGTCAACCAGTTGGCCGAGAAATTGCCGCTGGACCAGCCAATGCTCGCATTGCCGACCCACTTGGCGTTGCCATTGCGGCCGAGCTGATCGATGATGACCCCATCATCGGACAGGTCCTCATCGCGCTGCAGATTGCGCGTGGCCTCTGCCCGCAGCGTGAAGCGACCAATGCCCGTTTCCGGCGAGCGATATTGCAGGCCGAAATCAAGGCCCGAGCGCGTGCGGGAACCGAGGTTGATATAATCGACGACCATATTGTCGATTTCACCGACCACGGCGCGTTTCGTCGCATTGGACGGCTGCGCGGCGTTGTAGGCGGCGAAGGCGGCGCGGTCGGCGCTCGTCACGGCGCGGCGAACGACGCGGGCACTGCCCTGATAGGCGCTGGTGCCCGAGCCAAGGTCGATCTGATCGATCGGCTTGCCGCTGGCCAGCGCTGCCCTGGTCGCAAGGTCCAGCGCCAGCTCATCCAGCGCCAGCACGTCGGCATTGCTGAGCGCGCTGATCGCATCGCGTTGCTTCATGCGCCAATAGTCGCCGGTGATCGACAGACCGCGAATGCCCGGCACATCCAGCACGAAGCCGAGGCCGAAATTCTCCGCGCGTTCCGGCTCCAGCGTGTTGTTGCCCTGGCGATAGGTGCGGCGCGGCCCACTGCCGTCGAGCGCGAAGCCGGTGACGGCGTAACGATAGGGATCGGACGTGTAGTTCACGCGCAGCAATTGCGTCGTGTCCGTCTGGGCGAGGTTCGGCGCGCGGAAGCTCCGGTTGTAGGAGCCGCGCAGGCTCAGCCACTTGACCGGGCTCCACAACAGGCTGAACTTCGGCGTCGTGCTTTTACCGTGGATGGAGAAGCGCTCGTGACGCACGGCGGCGCCCAGCTCCAGACGGTGGATCAGCGGGACGGCATTGGCCGGGGTGACGAGCGGCAGACCGATTTCGGCATAAGCGGAGATCACGCGCTGGTCGGCACTCACATCCGCATTCGGGCTCATGGAAATGAAGTCGTTGTCGTTCTCGCGCAGATAGGGGAATTGCGCGCCCGAGCCCGCCGGATTGAGGCCGGCATAGGGCGCCTTCCATGCGTCATAGCTCTCCCAGCGCACTTCCGTGCCGCCCGCCGCCTGAACGCGGCCACCGCCGAACGGGAGCTGGAACAGCTCGCCGGCCAGCTTCGCGTCCCAGGTGATGATCCGCGTTTTACCGTAGCGATTGTCGGTATCGTACATCGGATCGGTCACCGAGGCCGGATTGGTATAGGCCTTGTCGACCACGACCTTCCCGTTCTCGACCTTGAAGGTCACCGGGAATGGATTGTAGGCGGTGGCGTCTGTCCGCTCCAGCGCCTTCCGCACGAGGGACTCGCGGTAGATATTGGTCTCGGTTTCGTGGCTGTAGGCGCCCGAGGCCATCACGGCGCTTTCCCACGACCAGTTGCTGCCGATGCTGCCCCGGACACCGGCAAGCGCGCGGTAGAAGCTGGAATTGACCTGAATGTAACGGTCCTTCGTGCCGTTGGGCATGGTGCCGGCCACGATCGTCACGTCCGCCGGCGCCCCCTTGATGCGCGCGGTGCCATCAGCATTGGGCAGACCATCAACATTGTAAAAGCGCTCCCCGAACGGATTGTAGGGATTGGACGCCGGGACATAGATGCCCGGCTCGTTGACGTTCTGGAGGTTCGCGGATTCACGCTGGCTGTTGGCGCGCGAGCCGGAATAGAGGACATCGCCGAACAGCGTGATGTCATCGCTCAGCTCATGCTCGATGAACAGCGCGGCATTCACCCGCTTGAGGCCGGGGATCAGCGTGCGGTGGGGCAGACGGTTATGATAATAGCCGTTTTCCACGTTGCCCAGCGTGCGGCTCGGCGTGCCCTGCTTGAAGTTGATGCCGCCATTGCCATCCGGCACGAGGAAGAAGGTGCCGTCCGCCGCCATGGTGGCGACGCCGCCCGTGGGGCTGGCGGTCGTCACGATACCGGCATTGCCCGCCGGGCGCCCGCTGATGAAGGTCTGATAATCGGACTGGATATAGCCGCGGCGGAACTGGCCGAAATTGGTGATGGTGCTGCTGTTGTCGAAGTCATTGTCCACAGCGAATGCCGTGCCGGTTTTAGGGTCGGTCACGGGCAGGCCATTCCACGGGGCGGGCAGATCACGGGTCAGGCGCAGGTCGCTCTGCGTGCCCCAGGCCCGATCGCTGACCATCATCCTGTCGCGCTTGAAGAGGTCGATCGACACGCCGATCGACGTGCGGCCGAACTTGAAGCTGTCCGATCCGGTAATGCGATATTCGCCCGCGCCGCCATGCTGCGTCTGCGCGCTTTCCACCGAGAGGCGGCCGCCCTGCCTGTTTGGCGAGATGATTGAGTTGATCACGCCCGCCGCCGCATCCGCGCCGTAAATGGCCGATGCGCCGTCGCGCAGGATCTCGACGCGGTCGACGAGCGCGGTCGGAATGACGTTTGCGTTGGGCGACAGCGCCGGCACGCCCTGATCGGTGCCGGAGAGCGGGTGGGCCGCGATGCGGCGGCCATTGATGAGCATCAAGGTGCTGCCCGCGCCAATGCCGCGCAGGTCGACGGAACTGACGTCGCCGCGCGCGGCCTGCGAGCCGATGGACGCCTCGTTGATCGCCGGTGGGCCCGCCATCGGCAGCGTCGCGAACAGATCCGCGCCGGTCGAGCCACCGCGCAGCGCGATGTCATCCGCGCTGATCACGCTGACCGGCAGCGCGCCCTCGCTGGTGGAGCGGCGCAGGTTGGTACCCGTGACGATGATTTCATCCGGCCCCTCGGCGGATGACGCCTCACCGGCAACGATATCGCTCGCCGTTGCTTCTGCGGCGGCATGGGCCTGCGAACTGGCGGTGATGAGCGCGAAAAGGGCGCTGCCGCACATGGCGGTATGTCGAATGTTCACGTGCAACCTCTGTTTCATGCGAGTAAGGACGGCGTGTGCCGGGTGTCGGGCGACCGGTTCGTCCGGGGCTCTGGACAGGCCCAGGCTTCCGCTTCGGCGCCGAGGAATAGGCAGGGTGCATGACCGCAATGCTGCGGATTTCCCCGTGCGCTACCGATATAATCACCGAAGATTTCGATGGATGTGGGCGGCGCCGTCCCTGGAGAACCGCGTCCTATCCGATGGATCGGCGGGTTACCGCGTCCAGAAATGCCGCGATGAGCAGGCTGCGCCGCCGCTCGCGCAGGCAGCATAGATAGATATGCGTGACGACAGCGGTGCCGGTGATGGGCAGCGGGATGAGCCGATCGTCCGGCACATATTCCGACTGCGAAACGGTGCCGATGCCGAGGCCGCGGATCACCGCCTCGCGCACCGCCTCCCGGCTGCCGATCTCCATCGCGATGCGCGGCTTGCAGCCAATCGATGCCATAGCATTTTCCAGCGCACGGCGGGTGGTGGAGCCGGTCTCGCGCATCAGCAGGCGCTCTTTGGCGAGGTCGTCCAGGGCGATGGAGCCGTTCGCGGCGAGGCGGTGATCGCGGTGGACGAAGGCGATCACCGGATAACTCGCATAATGCTGCATATAATAGCGATCGTCATCGTCCGCCCGCGCGACGACGCCGACGTCCGCTGTGTAATTGCCAAGGTCCGTCAGCACCGCGTCCGAGTTCCCCAGCGTCATAGACGTGTAAATATGGGGGTGCCGGCTGTGAAACGCCTCGATCATCGCGATCACATGGAAAGGGCTGACGGCACCGATCTTGATCGCGCCCTGGCGCAGCGCGCCGCTGTCTTTCAGCAGGATGACGGCATCATTCTCCAGCTCAATCATCTGCCGCGCGATCTGCAGGAACTCGCCGCCCACGGGGGTCAGGTCTATGCGTCTGCCCCGCCGCTCGAACAGGCGGACGCCGTGCTCCTCCTCCAGCGCCTGGATCTGCGATGTGATGGTCGTCTGGCTGGTGCGGAGCGCCCGCGCGGCGGCGGTGAAGCCATTGTAGCGGGCGACCGCGATGAAACTACGAAGCTGGGTAAGCGTCACGTGGCGAACCTGGATTTGATCGACCGAAAATTTCGGTGGGTCAATCGGTATCGCACGTATGTTTCAGGCACATGACTGTCATGTTTGAGACCTAGAGCCGCCCCGACCGAGATTGTCAGAGCAGCTTGATGAACCAGATTACCTCCCCGACTGCCTATACGGGCAAGATTACCGCCGCTATTTTTGATTGGGCCGGAACGGTGCTGGACTTCGGGTGCATCGCGCCCGTCGCCGCCTTCCGCGAGGCCTTTGCCAACGCATCCGTGCCGATCACCGAAGCCGAGGCGCGCGGCCCGATGGGCGCGGCAAAGCGCGTGCACATCGAAATGATCCTCGCTGATGTCGCGGTGGCGCGGCGCTGGCAGGCGCAGCACGGCAAGCCCTCCGACCAGAGCGACGTCGACGCGCTCTATGCCGATTTCCTGCGCATCGATGCCGTGAATTGCGCGCGCTACAGCGACCTCATCCCCGGCGCGCTGGAGACGATCGCGGCACTGCGCGCGCGCGGCATCGCCATCGGCAGCACCACCGGCTACCCGCGCAGCATCATGGACGGGCTTATCCCGCTCGCCAGCGCGCAGGGCTATGCGCCCGATTGCTGCATCACCGTGAGCGAGGTGGAGCGCGGCCGCCCGTTTCCGGACATGATCCTGGCCAATGCGCTTGCGCTCGGCATTGGCGACGTGCGCGGCGCCATCGTGGTGGACGACAGCCCGACCGGGCTCACCGCCGGCCGCGCCGCCGGCATGTGGGCGATCGGCATCGTAGCGAGCGGCAACGAAGTGGGCCTCTCGCTGGAAGATTGGACCGCGCTGTCGCCAGCGGAGCAGGACGGGCACCGGGCGCGCGCCCTGCCCATTCTCGCCCAGGCCGGCGCGCATTATGCGATCGACACCATCGCGGACCTGCCGCCGGTCATCGACGCGATAGAGGCGCGCCTCGCAGCAGGCGAAACGCCGTGAGCCAGTGGCGCTATCATAACCCGGTTGCGGTGCATTTCGGCACCGGCGTGATCGATCAGGTCGCCGAGCAGATCGGCCCGCGCAAATGGCTGCTCGTCACGCAGGCGCAGGCGCCCTTCGCGCCGATGCGCGAACGGCTCACCGCCCGCACCCACGCACCGCTCGCCATCGCCGATGCGATTGCACCCAACCCCTCGCTCGCCATGCTCCAGGGACTCTGCAACCAACTGCGACCCGAGGCGAATGACATTGAGGTGATCGTCGCGCTCGGCGGTGGCTCGGTGATGGATACGGCGAAGTTCCTGGCGGCCGGGCACTGCGATTATATGAGCGTTGCCTGCTATCTGGACGGGCTCGTCAAGCTAAGCGGCAAGTCGCTGCCCATCATCGCCATCCCGACCACGGCCGGCACCGGCAGCGAACTCACCAAATGGGCGACCATCTGGGACCCGGACCAGGGGCGCAAGCTCTCGCTGAACCGCGACGACCTCTATGCCGAAGCGGCCTTCATCGATCCGGATCTGACCGCGAGCCTGCCCTGGGCGCTCACCCTCGCCAGCGGGCTCGATGCCCTGTCCCATGCGCTCGAAAGCATCTGGAACAGGAACGCGACCCCGGTGACGCGCGGCTTTGCCGTCACGGCGGCCGGAGACGTGCTGAAGGCGCTCGCCCGGCTGCACGTGAACCTGGAGGACCGCGATGCCCGCTGCCTACTGGCGCGTGGAGCGATGGGCGCGGGCCTTGCCTTCTCGAACACGCAGACTGCTCTGGCGCACAACATATCCTACCCGATCACGCTGAAGCACGGCGTGGCGCATGGCATCGCGGCATCCTTCTGCCTACCCGAAGTGATGACGGCGGCGATCGGCGTGGATGTGGAATGCGACGTGGCCCTACGCGCGGTTTTCGGCGATCTCGACAGCGCGGCGCAGGCCCTGCGCCGCGTGCTGAGCGACCTTGGCGTTGCCGGGACGCCGCAGGCCTATGGCATCGGCGAGGAGGAATGGCGGCGCATTCTGGCCGACGCATTCGACGGCCCGCGCGGGCGCAATTTCAACGGCGTCCCCGCGAAATTCCCGAGCGAGCCGATCCTGTGAACGGCGAGGCCGCAGCGCGCCTCCGCTCTGCGGCCTCGCTTCGCACCGTCATCATGCAGACGCTTCTCTCCCCCAATGGGCGCTCTTCGAGCAGCTGACCGCAAGGAACTCCGCACCGTGACATCCACCAGCCATGCGGCCGTTTCCGGGGCCCTGCGGGCCCGGCAGACATCCTTCCTTTGGGCGCGGCGCAAGGTGCTGTTCGCGACGATGTTCTGCTATCTGTTCTTCTACACGGGGAGGCAGATCCCCGGCATTCAGGCCGACTTCGGCGTCTCCAAGGAGACGCTGGGCTGGGTCAGCGCCGCGCTCCTGTGGTGCTACGCGATCGGCCAGATGATCAACGGCAATCTGGGCGACAAATTTGGCGGCCGCCGGGTGATGAGCGCGGGCGCGATCCTCTCCTGCGCGACGAACTGGGCCGTCAGCTTTTCCACGGGGCTCGCAAGCCTCGGCCTGTTGTGGGGGCTGAACGGCTATTTTCAGGCGATGGGCTGGGCTCCCGGCAGCCGGGTGCTCTCCAACTGGTTCGGGCCGAGCGAGCGCGGAAAGGTCTTCGGCTGCTATGTCTTTGCAGCGGGCATGGCCTCGGTACTGAGCTTTGTGACCTCCATCCTCGTGGTGCATATCTTTGAGCTCGAATGGCGCTGGATTTTCCGCATTCCAGTGCTGCTGATGCTGCTCGGTGGCCTCACCTTCCTCCTCGTCGCCCGCGAGCGCCCGGAGGATCTGGGCTTTGCCTCTCCGCATGAGCCGCAGGGCGAGCATATCCCCCAGGAGGCCGAGGAAGACTCCCTGCAGCGCTACAAGGCGGTGCTTTCCAACTGGCGCATCTGGATGGGCGGCCTCGCCATCGGCTTCCAGAACGCGGCGCGCTACGGCCTGCTGGTCTGGGTGCCGGTGCATTTCCTTGGCGGCGATGGCGCGGGCGCGGCTGGCAAGGCGAGCCTGATTGCGCCGGAATGGACGACCATCGCGCTGCCCGTCGGCATGGCGATCGGCGCCGCGACCAATGGCTATGTGTCCGACCGCTATTTCGCGACCCGCCGTTATGTCGCGATCGTTCTTTACATGGCGCTCGCCGCCGTGACCGCGCTGATCATGTACAGCATTCCGGCCAGCTCGGTGCATCTGGGGCTCGCTGTGCTCTTCCTATGCGGCTTCTTCGTCTATGGCCCGCAGGCAAGCTTCTGGGCGCTATGCCCGGATCTCGTCGGCCACCGCCGCGCCGGCACCGCGGTCGGGGTGATGAACTTCTTCGCCTATCTGTTTGCCGGGCTTGGCGAACCGCTGATCGGCAGCGTGATGGACAGCAGCGGCACCACGTCGGTCATCTTCCTGCTGGTCGCGATCGCCAGCACCGCCAGCGCGCTGACCGCCCTGTTCATCCGGCGCTGAGGGGCCGCCTGCGGGCTTGCCGATGCGCTGAGCCGCCAACCGGCCCGGCGCATCGGCGCATCGCCCTCAATCGGGCACGTACATGCCGTGGAACGACATGTGCTGGTTGAACGGCAGGCGGACCGTCGCCAGCGCCGGGCCATCCATGGCCATCGCGTCGAGGATCACCAGATCCGCGACATTCTGGGCATTGCGGTTGACGACGCAGAGCACGAAGCCGTCGCCTTCCGGCGCGTCGGGCGAACGCGGCACGAACACCGGCTCCTGCGCGCCGCCGGGCGCATCGGGTATTGCATGGACGGTGCGCACGCCGGTATCCCAGTCGAGCCGGGCGATGCCCTCCGGCGTCTTCATGAAGCCATAGCGATATCTGCTCATCTGGAAGCGATCGTCGCAGCGCGGCATCTCGCCAATCGCGCCGGGGAACGGCTCCACGCTCTCGACCTCATCCCCGTTGGACAGCAGATCGAAGGTGAGGCGGCTGACGGTGGCGATCGCGTCGCGCGGATCGGTCGCGTTGCCATCCACGTCCGCGTAAAAGCGGAAGCCATTGCCCGCGCTGATCGTCGCGTCGACATGGACCTTCGAGCCCTCGGTATAGGCATTCATGATGTGCCCGGAGAACTTGCCCGGCGCCTTGAACCAGCGAAGCTCCTTCGTGCTGCCATCGCGCGGCATGATGCCCCACATGGAGGGCAGTGCGGGATCAAAGGCATAGAAATCGCCGCCCGCGCGCACCCGGTCGAGATCGACCGTGAGCGGCATGACCGCGAAGATGACATGCTCGCGCGTCACCGCGAAATCGTGGGACAGGCCCGGATAAGGCGCGTGGAATTCCTCCTGCCGGGTGAACTTGCCGTCCTTGTCGATGACCTGCAGCGCCATGTCGCCATCGAACTTCTTCTGCGAGAACAGGCTGAAGCCCCACCATTCGCCCGTGACCGGATCGATCTTGGGGTGCGCGGTCATGCCGACCGCGGCCAACGTGCCATCGAAATCGCAGGTGCCCAGCGTCTCCAGCGTGTCGGGATCGAGCTCATAGGGCGGGCTGTCCTCGCGCAGGGCGAACAGGCGGCCATGATGGTAGAAGCCATAGGTGTTTGCGGTGTTGTCGCGCGCGGTGCCCTTGGTCGAGGGATCGTCCGTATAGGGATTGCGATATTTGCCGTAGAGCCGGCGACGCGCGGCGCGCTCGTTCAGCAGGCGCTCGGTCTTCACATAGCGCGACTTGAAATCGACATGGCCGTTCTCGAAACGGAACATGGAGACGATCCCGTCGCCATTGATCACGATGTCGCCATCGAGCGTGGGATATTGCCGGTCCGGTCCCGCCCGATAGTAGCGGCCATTCAGCTCCTTGGGGATCTCGCCGAACACTTCGCAATCATAGACGTCGGCTTCGAAGCGGAACGTGTTCAACTGGCCGTAGAAGCTCTCGATCTTCTTGAATTCGCTTCCCATTCTGCTCTCCTTCGCTTTTTGAGGCCACGCGCTCGGTCCGATCGGTTTCGACTGGCGCAAACTAGAAATCACATGTCATCGCATCGCCGGCCGACGCCCGCGTCTGCCGCGCAAAGCCGACGAGCTGCGCAGCCGCCAGATCGAGCTGGGCGGCCAGCGCCGGATCGACCAGCGCGCCCGCCTCGTCGAACAACGGGCCTGCCGTGTTGACCGCGAGGCCGAGCGGCGTCGGCCAGCCCCGCAAGGCGTGGGTGATGCTGCGCAGCGTCGTCAGCGCGGCATTGGCGCCTTGCGATCCGCCGCCCGTCGCCAGGCACAGCACGGCCCGCCCGTCGAAATAAGGCGCCGGGTCCCGGCTCATCGCCTCGACATGATCGAGCGCATTCTTCACGAGGCCGGAAATGCTGCCGTGATAGCCGGGCGAGGCCAGCACGATCCCGTCCGCGCGGCGCAGCGCCTCGATCATATGCTCAGCCGCCTCGCCGGGCGGATCGCCATAGGCATAAAGCGGCAGCGCCAGCATCGGCCCGGTGATCTGCTCGACCTGCGCGCCGAGCGCCGCGGCGCGATCGAGCACCTGCGCGACGAGGCGCTCGGTGCCCGATCCGGCCCGCAAGGTGCCCCCCAGCCCCACGATGCGCACCGGCGCCGCCATGGCCGCTCAGCTCGCCTTGGCCAGCGGCGCGACCGCCTCGGCAGGAAACACCGGCTCGCTCAGGAACTGCTCGACCAGCCGGTTGGCGCGCGTCCGATCCGAGCGACGCTGGATCGACTGATAGGCGCGCCCGCCCGAGCCGAGATAGAAGCGCTCATAGAGATCGCCGCGCGAGGCGAGGCCCGAGCCGACGAAATCCCAAGCGAGGCGGAACAGCCGGGCGCGACGCTCGGCGTTGGTGCCTTCCGCCCCTTCCAGATATTTGTCGATGGCCGGGCGCAGCGAGGGCTGCTGGAACATGTGCCAGCTCGGCGCCGCCAGCAGATTATGCGAGCCGAGCTCGCGGATCAGTTGGCCCACGCGCGGCATCCATTCCGTCATCAGCGGCGTCAGCGACCAGAAGGGATCGGGATCGCAGAACCACACGCCGCTGCCCGGCGCCCACTCGCGCGCGCCCTCCTCGGCGGCGGTGAGCGCGGCGCGGGTGATCGCGGCATAGGACCAGATCTCGCCGAGCTTCTGCTGGCTATAGGGCGACTTGTCGCCGATTGACTCCATCATCGCGCTGGCGAGCCCCCAGGCGAACTCAAGCTTGGTCTGGGCGCGGATGCTGGTCTGCTGCATCACATTGGCGCGCCAGCTCTCGCGCGTCACCGAATTGTAGACCGCCAGATTGCCGTCGATGAACAGCCGGTCGCGCGGCACCTCGACATTGTCGAAGATCACGAAGGCGTCCTGCTCGTCAAAGCGCGAGGAGAGCGGATAGTCGAACTGATTGGGGCCGGAGGCGTAGCTGTCCCGGCAGAGGAACTTGAGCCCCGGCGTGCTGACCGGCAGGCAGAAGGACAGCACATATTTTTCCGGCGTATTGGGCGGCAACGGCGCGGACGGATAGACGGCGATCTCGTCCGCGAACGGCCCCAGCGTCGCCAGCAGCCGGGCGCCGCTCACGATGATGCCATGCTCGGTATCGCACACCTTGTGCAGGGCCACGTCGCCGTCAGGCGTCAACCCGTCGCCCTTGGAGCGATCCGTCGAGGCATTGACCAGCGTGTGCGTGAGCAGCACGTCGTTGCGGCGCAGATGCTTCTGGTAATTGACCATGCGCTCTGCGCCCGCCTCATTACCATAGGCGCCCCACTCATGCGTGCAGCCGGCAAAGCCCGCGAAGGCGACGTTCTTGTAGTCAGGTGTGCGCCCGAGCACGCCGATCGACTTCTCGGCGACCTGGCGAATGCCGCGATGGCGGCGCTTGATGTCCTCCTTCGATCCGGGGATCATGTGGCTGACATTGATCAGCTCGCCCGTCTCCGGATCGGGGAACAGGCAATCCTCGGCCGCCTCATGCTGGAGATCGAAGAAGGCGGCGAGCTTGTGCGCGGTGCCGGTGAGCGCGGGATGCTGCGTCACGTCCTCGACGCGGTCATTGCCCAGCCAGACCTCGCGCGGCCCTTTCATGCCCGCGAGCAGTTCGGCGCCTGTCCTTGCACCCATTCATCCCTCCCGATTCGCCCGCGACCATGCGCCGCGGCTCTTACGGGAGCGATCATCATCATTTTCATTGATCACGCAACGAAAAAATGATCACGATCAGTTTTTGTCAAAAGGCTCCGTTTTCCGCCGCAGTGGGGCCGCCGCGACGCTCGCGCCGGCGAGCAGTATCCCCAGCCCCTCGCGCAGATCGCTCTCACAATCCGCACGGCTGACCCGGTCCGTCATCAGGCGCCGCAGGCCGGCCAGGAACAGGTCCAGCACATAGCTGGAGAGCGAATCCGCGCTGATCGCCGGATCGACCTCACCGCGCGCCAGGCCTCCGGTGACCAGGTTCTTCACCTGCTCGTGCCAGCCCTTGACGAAGCCCAGCAGCTCGCCGCGTTCATGCGGTCCGATCACCAGCAGCTCCTCCACGAACGGGCGGGCAATGGCCGGATCACGCGCGTGATGCTCGATGATGATCAGGAAGACATGGAGGAGCTGGCTGAGCAGGTCGGCCTCCGGCACCGTCCCGAAGGCATGATCGAAAACCGGGCCAAGCTCATCCTTGAAGACGAGCACGAGCAGCGCTTCCTTGGTCTCGGCGTAGAGGAAAAGGGTGCCGGTGCCGATGCCGGCGGCGGCGGCGACCTCGCGAAGGGTCGTGTGCTGATAGCCCCGGCTGCGAAATGCATCGCGCGCCGCCGCCAGGATGCGGTCGCGCTTCTCCTGCTTGTTGCGTTCGCGCTTGGACGGGGGCTTCAATATGTTCGCGGTTCGAGGAGCCATGGCCGCATGCCCTGCCACGCGCGCACCGCCTCGCGCAAGGGCGACCTGGCCAGCCACGAGCGGATCAGTCCGGCCGCACCGGCCGCGGGAGCCTGAGCGCGAGCGTGGCAGCCAGAGCGATCGCGAGCGGCAGGCTGAGCACCATGGCGATGCCCTGCTGGCTGAAGTGCTGGGTGAGCATGAAGCTGCCGATCGCCGGCCCCGCGATGGAGAGCAGCCGCGCCATGCCGGCGGTGAAGCCCAGCGCGGTCGAGCGCATCGAGGTGGGATAGAGCGTGGAGGTCATGGCATAGACGCCGCCCACCGCGCCGATGACGAACGCGCCAAAGCCGATGCTCATCAAGGTGGCGGGCAAGGCGGTGAGCGGCTGCACCGCGAACAGCGCCATCGAGACGGTGCCGAACGCATAGGACAGGGCCACCGTCGCCTTGATGCCGATGCGGCGGATCAGCACGATCATGCACAGCGGCCAGACGATCGCGCCCAGCGAGGAGGTGGCGATGACCGCGGCGGCATGTGCGGTGGAATAGCCGGCCAGCATCTGCATGTAGGTCGGCAGCCAGGATGGCACGATGTTGGCGACGATCATCATCATGCTGCCCATCACGATGAGCAGTAGCGTGGTGCGGATGCGCTCGGGCGCGAACAGGCTGGCGAGCGGCGCGCGCGTCTCGGGCTTCTCGTCCGTGGTGAAGCCGGTGGCCACATCGGCCTGCGCGCCTGCGCCGATGCGGCTGAGCACCCGGCGCAGGCGCTCCGTGCCCTCCGGGCGAAGCACCAGGAAGCGCGGCGACTCCGGCAGCGCCCAGACCAGCAACGGCAGAAGCAGCAGGGGCGCGAGGCCCGCCGCCCAGAAAGCGCCGGTCCAGCCGAAATTGGCGGCGGCAACCGGGGCGATGATCATGCCGGCCGAGGAGCCGACCGCGAACACCGCATTCAGGAGCACGACCATGCGCTGGCGGATGAGGCGCGGCGACAGCTCGGTGACGAGCGCGATCGTGTTCGGCACGACGCCGCCGAAGAAGATGAAGGCGACCAGCCGCAGCACCGCCAGCGCCGTGACGGACTGCGCCAGGACGGCAAGCAGCGTCACCAGCGCGAAGCCTGTCACGCAGCCCAGGATCACCGGGCGGCGCCCGGCCCGGTCGGCAATTGGCGACACGAAGGTATAGCCAATGGCAAGGCCGATGCCCTGCGCGACGAACACCTGCCCCATGGCGGCCGGGCCGATGCCGAGGCCGCTCGCAATCGCGGGCACGATGCTGCCGATCATGTACATGTCGAAACCTTCGAGCGCCATGACCAGCGCGCAGAGCAGGAAGACCGCGATCCGGTATGCTCCCAGCGGACGATCGAGCAGCGCCCCTACATTCGGACGATCGGACATGCCCACTCCCCTCCCCTGAGCCTGCACCCCGTCTTTGCCCAAAGTCGTCGGCCGGGCAACGGCGCCCCGCTCCGCCATCGGCATGCCGTTGAGGCTCGCCTCATTCCCGCTCGCCATCACCTGCCGCTCCGCCGCTGTCCGTCATGATCCATGCGCTCTTGCGGCGCGCGATGCTCTGCCGAGGCACCGCGCGCCGCCCCCGTTCTTCAGAAGCTCGCCTTGAACGTGACGCCATAGGTCCGCGGCGGGCGAATGATCGCGTAGAACAGCGTCGGATCGCCGCCGGCCGCGACGCCCTTGGAGAAGGGATAGCGGAAGCCGCCGGTATAGATCGCCTGATTGGTGAGGTTGCGGCCCCAGGCGCTGATCGAGACCCTGCTCAGGTTGAGCGTCAGGCTTGAATCGAGCGCCAGGAAGCCATCGTCCCGGCCCGAGGCGATGAAGTCCGGGCTGAGATACTGGCCGCTGGAAAATTGCCCGTCGAGGCCGAAGACCAGCGTCTTGCCGCCGCCCAGCTCGAAGACATGCTCATAGCTCGCCGAGCCGACCCAGCGCGGCGCGCGCACCAGCGGCTTGCCGGTGCAATCCACCCGCTGGGTCGAGTCGGTCTTGAGCGCCGGCACGGGCGCGCCGTCATTGGGCGTGAAAGGCACGACCGGGCCGAGACTGCAACTCGTCGCCTCCGGCGGCGTGCTGTTGACGAAGCCGGGATACGGCACCGGGTTCACCGGCGGGTTGAAGACATTATAGACGAAGCTGTCATAACGGCTGTGCAGATATTCGACGCCGAAGCGCAGCGTGTCCGCGCGGGACGGCTTGGCGGTGAAATCGACATTGAAGCCATAGAGCGTCGCCTTGCCCGCGTTGGTCGTCAGCAGGCCCTGCGTCCCGACCGGGGTGGCGCCCAGGAAGCGCTCCTGCTTGTCATCATATTTCCAGTAGAAGCCCTCGATGTTGAGCTGCAGCGCATTGTCGAGGAAGCGATTGCGCGAGCCGACCGTGAAGGCGGTGAGCTTCTCCGGCCGGTAGCTGTTGTTCGGCGCCGCCACGGAGGGGAAGAAGCCGCCCGCCTTGTAGCCGGTGGAAGCCGTGGCGAAGAGCATGTTCTGCGGCCCGACATCGGCTTCGGCGCCGACCTTCCAGGTGACCTGATCGCCGTCCAGCTCGCCGCTGTTGTTAGTCGTGCCCGGCGCGGGCAGCACGGCGCGGCTCGATCCGCCCTGCCGTTTCTTGTCCTTGGAGTAGCGCAGGCCCGCGATCAGCCGGAACTGCTCGCTGACGCTGAACGTCGCCTCGCCGAAGGCAGCATAGCTGCGTGTCGTGATCGGCGTGTCGACGAAGCTGTTCTGGAAGGGCGAGGCGCGCATCTCGTAGAACTGGGTCTGCTGCTCCTCGAAATAATAGGCGCCCGCCACCCATTTGAGCGCGGCGCTCTGATTGCCCAGGCGCAGCTCGTAGCTCTGCTGCTTCGACGTCTCGGTCGAATCAATGAGGAAGCCGGGAATATAGCCGAGGG
Organism: Sphingomonadales bacterium; assembly: GCA_017304105.1. Lineage (GTDB taxonomy): Bacteria > Pseudomonadota > Alphaproteobacteria > Sphingomonadales > Sphingomonadaceae > Sphingobium. Next base: position 6,765 of record JAFKLU010000091.1, on the reverse strand, counting down.
AACGCGAGTCCATGTAGCGATAGGCCGGGATGAAGGTCAGCGTCGCGGCCCCCAGATCCTGATCGAGCTGCGCGCTCACGCTCCATGTATCGACGCGCTGAACGCCGTTGTTGGCGATGGTGAGACCGCCCGCCGCGGCCGAGGGCGGCTGCTGGATCGTGCCGATCGACGGCCCCGCCCACGGATCGGAAGGCACCGCCGTGCGCGTCGAGCGCTTGAGCGAGGCCATGCCCTTGCTGTCGTCCGTGGTGAACTCGCCCATGAGCGAAAGGCGCGTGGCGCTGCTCGGCTCCCAGAGCGCGATCAGGCGGCCGGCGACCGTGTTCTGGTCATTATAGCCGTCGGTCAGATAACCGTCGCGATTGGTCCATTGCAGCGCCGCGCGCATGGAGAGGCTGTCGCTCAGGCCGCCGCTCAGCGCGCCGGTCACGCGCTTGAGATCGTAATTGCCATAATCGACGCTCAGATAGCCGGTCGGCGTCTGGGTCGGCTGGGCGGTGATCAGGTTGATCGCGCCGCCGCTCGCATTGCGGCCGTAAAGCGTGCCCTGCGGCCCCTTCAGCACCTCGACCCGCTGGAGATCGAAGAAGATCGGGCCGATAGCGTTGGGCCGCGAGATGTAGATGCCGTTGATGTTGTAGGCGATGGCGGACTCGGCCGAGGCATCGGTCGCGAAGCTGCCAACGCCGCGCAGATAGGTCTGCACAGAGGAGCCGCCCTGGCTGATCGTCAGGCCCGGCACGCGCGTGGCCAGCTCGCTCGCCTGCGTCACGCCCGCCTGGCTCAGCGTCTCGCCGCCGATCACGGAAAGCGCGAGCGAACTGCGCTGCACGGATTCGCTGCGGCGATTGGCCGTCACGATGATGTCCCCCACGCCATGGCCCGCATCGGCGCCCTGCCCCCCCGCCTCGGCCGCGCCCTGCTGCGCCGCTGCGGGCATGGCCCACAGCATTCCGAGCGCGCTCGTCGCCAGCAACAATCTTTTCATGAACATCTCCTCCCCATCAGTCCTTTTCGTTCCGGACGATCCAGCGCGGGCCGGGAGGCTGGCCCACGTCACGCCGGGATGGCGCGACGAAGCATCAGGCACCACCGCGAGGCAACACCTGCTTCCCTCTCCCTAGCTCGCCTATGCCGACGAGTCCGAAGAACGTCCGTTGCTAACATTGATAGATCAACGTTATTCGCCGCACAACAGGAATAATGATCGTGTTCATTTTTATGGAAATAGTGGCTTAAAATCAGTCGATAAGGCTGATTTATCATGCTTGCCAAAGCGGTTTCCAAGCCGGGAACGCCATGCCCGGAATTGACAAATGCATTTCATTGACGAATCAATGATAACACATAGAGATGGGAGAGGGAGCACGATGTCGACCAGAATTGACGTGAGAAACCCGCGCACCGGCGCGATCGATTTCAGCTTCGAAGCGGCGGACGAGGCGGCCATCGCGGCCGAAGCCCGCCGCCTGCGCGAAGGGCAGATCGGCTGGGAAGCGCTCGGGCTGGAGGGCCGCATCGGCGTGATGCGGCGCTGGTCCGAGGCGCTGGAGCGGCACCGCGCCGCCATAACCGCGGCGGATTCGGAGGATACGGGCCACGGTCAGGTCTCGCGCATGTGCGTGGACATGACCCAGGCCGTCATTCGCTCGGTCTGCGCGCAGGCGCCCGGCCTCATCCCCGGCGCGCACCGCAGCGGCGCCTCCCCCGCCTTCCCCGCCATCCATTACGATACGATGCTGAGGGCCATCCCGCTCGTCGGCGTCATCTCGCCCTGGAACGGGCCGACGATGCTCTCGATGATGCGCAGCATCGCCCCGCTCGTCGCCGGCTGCGCCGTGCTGCTCAAGCCCTCGGAAGTCACGCCGCGCTTCACTCGGCCGATTTTCGAGAGCGTGGCCGAAGTGCCCGAGCTGGCCGCCGTGTTCGGCCATGTGCTGGGCGCGGGCGCGACCGGTGCGGCCGTGGTGGAGAATGTGGACCTCGTCAATTTCTGCGGCTCGGTCGGCAATGGCCGACGCGTCGCCGAGGCCTGCGGTCGTCGCCTCATCCCCTGCGAGCTGGAGCTGGGCGGCAAGGATCCGCTCATCGTCACCGCCACGGCCGACCTCGACCTCGCCGCCATCGCCGCCGCGCGCGGCGCGCTCACCTCGACGGGGCAGGTCTGCTTCTCGATCGAGCGCGTCTATGTCGAGCGGCCGGTCTATGCGGCGTTCCTGGAAAAGCTCGTCGACCGCGTCGGCCGGATGAAGCTCAACCATCCCGATCCGCTCGACGGGCCGATCAGCCCCTTCATCTCGAAGGCGCAGGCGGAGCTGGTCGACGGGCAGATCGCCGACGCGGTGGCCAAGGGCGCGACCATCGTCACCGGCGGCCCCAGCTTCGAGCTGGACGGCGGGCGCTACATGAAGCCGACGATCCTCACCGGCGTGACGCACGACATGACGGTGATGCGCGACGAGACCTTCGGCCCGATCATCCCGGTCATGCCCTATGACACGGCGGACGAAGCGGTCGCGCTGGCCAATGACACCATCTTCGGCCTCTCCGCCGCCGTGATGGCGGGCAGCGTGGCGGAAGCCCGCGCGATCGGCGAGCGGCTCAAGGCCGGCAACATCTCCCTGCAGGACGCGCACCTGACCTTCGCCGCCGCGCCCGCGGAAGCGGACAGCTACGGCGTCTCGGGCATGGGCGGGCGCCGCTCGGGTATCCTACGCTACCTCAAGCGCACTGCCTTCCTGCATAACACCGGTACGCCGGTCTGCCTCAGCGAACGGCCGCTCTCCGCTGCCGACTGATGGCAGACAACCCGCCGGCGCCACCCCAACGGGCGCCGGCGGGCCGATATTTCGCCTGCGCTCTCGGCGGTGTGGACGTGTTCGGTCCACTGCTCGCCNNNNACGCAGAAGATGTCGCGTTATCCCCACGTCGTCATTCCCGCGAACGCGGGAATGACGGGGAAGGCAGTTTTCGACAACTTTCCGCCTTCCGCCGCCCTCGCTGCGCCTCCTCAGAGCTTGAAGACGCGCTCCGCGTTGGTCTGGAAGAACATCTTCTTGTCCTCCAGGCTCATGTCCATGGCGTCGAGCTTCGCCACTTCCTCCGCCGGGCACTGATAGGGATAATCCATCGCGTAGAGCACGCGGTCCTTGCCGATCACGTCCTGCGTGAACTTGATCGCCGGCTCCCACGCCACGCCGCTGTTGGTCATGTAGAAGTTCTCCTTGAGATAGTTGGAGACCTTCTCCTTCTTCAGCGGCTTCAGGAACTCGTACCGGTTCGCGCGGATGCCGGCCTGATGCATGAAGTCCAGGCGGTACATCCAGAAGGGCAGCGCCTCGCCCATATGGCCGATGATCACCTGCAGCCTGGGGAAGCGATCGAACACACCGCTGGTGATGAGCCGTAGCGCGTGCATACCCGTCTCCACGCCGAAGCCGAAGACCGCGCCGTCCAGCCCGGCTTCCAGCATCGGGCCGATCATGTTGCGCGGGGGCGTGTTGGGGTGGAGATAAATGGGCGCATCCATCGCCTCGGCCGCTTCCAGCACTTCCGAGAACTTCGGATTGTCGAGATATTCGCCGAGGATGTGGCTGTTGATCACCACCGCATTGAGGCCGAGCTTGGTGACGGCGCGCTCGATCTCCTTCGCCGCGCGGCGCGGGTCCTGCGGGGCGCAGGCGGCCATGCCGCTGAACCGGTCCGGATGCGCACGGCAGGCCTCGGCGAGCCGGTCGTTGGCGGTCTCGGCAATCATCGTCGCCCGGTCGGCATCGCGCAGAACGTTGGTCGCCGGGGAGGTGAGCGCCAGGATCTGCCGGTCGATGCCCCGCGCGTCCATGTCGGCAAGGCGCGTCTCGCCCAGGTCCGCCAGCCGGTCATAGATGAACTTGGGCCGCTCGGCCGGATGGTTGATGTAGAAGCCGATAAGGCTCTGGAAACCCGGATCGACATCCGGCAGCTCCAGCTCCTCGCGCCAGGCCTCGATCAGCTCGGGCGTGGAGAAGGCTTCTTCCGTGGCGATGCGCAGATAGCCCTGGCTGCCGCCGGTCTTCAGTTCGGTCATGTCGTGATCCTCAGACTTGATGGATGGTCTTGGTGACGAGGCAGGCGGCCAGCCCTTCCGGGCCGTCCTCCGCGCCGTGCCCGCTTTCCTTGATGCCGCCAAAGGGGGCGTCCGGCGCGGCGAGCAGCACGGTGTTGATGCCGACCATGCCCGCCTCGATCGCATCGCCGATCAGATTGGCGCGCCGGGCATTCTCGGTGAAGGCGAAGGCGGCAAGGCCGAACGGGAGGCGATTGGCCTGCTCCACGGCATCGTCGAGATCGCGGAAGGGCGCCGCGACGACCACCGGGCCGAACGGCTCCTCGTTCATGATCCGCGCCTCGTTCGGGACATCGCTCAGCAGGGTCGGCTGCCAGAAGTAGCCGGCCCCGGGGATCGCCTCGCCCCCTGTGCGCAGCCGCGCGCCCTTGCCCAGCGCGTCGCCGATGAGCTGCGCCATCGCCGCCGGGCGGCGCGGATTGGCCATCGGCCCCATCCCCACGGCCGGATCGAGCCCATTGCCCACGCGGATCTGGCCCATGCGCTCGGCAAGGGCCGCCACAAAGCGCTCGTAAATGCCCTCCTGCACATAGAAGCGCGTTGGCGAGACGCAGACCTGCCCGGCATTGCGCGCCTTGCCGACCGCCAGCGCCTCCACCGTGCGGTCCAAATCACAATCATCGAATATGATGACCGGCGCGTGGCCACCCAGCTCCAGCGTGGTGCGCTTCATCGTGTCGGCGGCGAGCTTCATGAGGTGCTTGCCCACACTCGTCGATCCGGTGAAGCTCAGCTTGCGGATGACCGGACTGGCGAGCAGATGTCGCGAGACCTCATCCGGCACTCCGAAGACGAGCTGACACACGCCGTCTGGCAGGCCCGCGTCGATCAGCGCCTGCACCACCGCCATGGCGGAGGCGGGCGCCTCCTCGGCGGGCTTGAGGATCACCGGACAGCCCGCCGCAATGGGCGCTCCCAGCTTGCGCGCGGGATTGTGGATCGGGAAGTTCCACGGCGCGAAGGCGGCGACCGGCCCCACGGGCTCGTGCACGACAAGCGAGCGCTGCCCGGCCGGGCGCACGAGCACGCGCCCATAGATGCGCCGCGCCTCCTCCGCGTAGAAATCGAACAGCCCAGCCGCCGCCATCACCTCGATGCGCGTCTCGGCCAGCGTCTTACCTTCCTCGCGCGTCGCATTGCGGGCGATGCTCTCGGCCCGATCGCGCAGCAATTGCGCCGCCTTGCGCAGGATCGCCCCGCGCTCCAGCGCCGGCACGGCCCGCCAGCGCGGATAGGCCCGCGCCGCCGCATCCAGCGCCCGGTCCAGATCAGCCATGTCGGCCAGCGGCAGATCGCCCAGCACCTGGCCGGTGGCCGGATCGATCACCTGGTGGACGCGGCGGTCGCCAACGCCGATCCACGCCCCGTCCACGTGCAGCTTGAGGGCGGGATAGTCCGAAGTGGGTTGATGGTCTGTCATCCGTTTTCCGCCTGCATCCCGACTGGCGCGGCACCCTTGCCGCCAAACGACCCTGCCTATCGCGGACTTCATTGATTAGTCAATGTTTGATGTTTGAGTCTTCAACGAATTTCGGATAGGCTCCGGCCGCGCGGCAAAGAGCCGGCGCCATGAGACCGCAGACAATTCCGTCCCACGCCTTCCTGCCCCCGGCAGCACGACAAGCGAGGCCCAGTGACCCTACCCCCGACCAGCAGCGCCACCACCGACAACCATCATGAGAGCGCCTCGCCCGGCGATCTGCCGGGCTGGATCCTGCCGGCGCTGGACCATCCGACATTCCGCCTCACGCTGGTCTCCAAGGCGATGGACCGCTACAGCCTGCGCCAGTTCGCTGACCATGGCTTCACTTACGCGGAATGGCGCGTTTTAAGCCGGCTCGCATCGGTTCCGGCCGGCGCGACGGTGGGGCAGATCGCCGACCTGGCCTGGGTGGACCGGGCCGAGGTGAGCCGGGCCGCATCCACGCTGGAGAAGCGCGGCCTGACCGCGCGCCGGGAGAATCCGGACGATCGCCGCACGCCCATTCTGCATATCACCCAGGCCGGCATGGACCTCTACCGCCCCCTGCTTGCGGACCGAAGCGCCTTCCATGAGACGCTGATGGCCGACCTCTCGGCCGAAGAGCGCGAGGAGTTCGACCGAATCCTCGCGAAGATCGCCCATCAGCTCGGCACTGTCCTGAAAAACACCATGCCCGCTTGACAGAACTCCTCCGATCATTGAGTTCTCAATGAGAATCGCCCGCCAGGGTGATGCGACAGGGGAGGACGGGGATGACGGAGCCATGCTGGCCCGACGGCGTGCCGAAGAAAATGCCGGCACAGGACCGGGCCGACATTGAAGAGCTGTTCGCGCGCTATGCGTGGGGCCTCGATCTGGCCGACGAGGAACTGGTGCTCTCCACCTTTGCGGAGGATGGCGAATTCGACCATCTCTGGCAGGGCAAGGCGCTCGGCCACGACGCGATCCGCGAGAACATGAACAGCCTGTGGTATGACCGCCAGCACTGGTGGTACGGCCGCCAGCACCTGTTCAATCACTTCGTCATGACGCCGCGCCCGGAAGGCGCGCGGGTGCGCTGCTTCTACCAGATCGTCCAGTATAACGTGGACTACGGCACCAACTGCGTCTTCGGCATCGGCACGCGCGACGACCGGCTGGTGAAGCGCGACGGTGAGTGGAAGTTCTTCCGCCTGCA
>JAFKLU010000090.1 GCA_017304105.1 Sphingomonadales bacterium | reverse complement strand
TCGCTGGCCGGCGCGCTGATCGCCCTGCTCATCACCCTCGCGCCCAATCCGTTCGCGACCTCCGAGATCATGAGCTGGCTGATGGGCGCGCTGACCGACCGTGGCTGGCTGGAACTGGAGATCGCCCTGCCGCTGGTGCTCGCCGGCGCCCTGCTGATGCGGACGCAGGCCCGCGCTCTCGATGTGCTGACGCTGGGCGAGAGCGTGGCGCGCTCGCTGGGGCTGGATCTGCGCCGCCTGCAAGGGGTGATGGCGCTCGCGATTGCGCTGATCGTCGGCGGGTCGGTCGCGGTGACCGGGATTGTCGGCTTTGTCGGCCTCATCGTGCCGCATCTGCTGCGCCCGTGGTTCGGCGAGGAGCCGTCCCGGCTGCTCTTGCCGTCCGCCCTTGGCGGAGCACTGCTGGTGCTGGTGGCCGATTCGCTGGTCCGGCTCGTCCCCGGCGCGGGGGAATTGCGGCTCGGCGTCGCCATGGCGCTCATTGGCGCGCCCTTCTTCTTCGCGCTGCTGCTTCGCTGGCGCGGGGGGCTCGCCTGATGCTGACAGTCGAGACTCTCGGTGTGACGGCGGGTGGGGCCGCGCTGCTGGAGGATATCAGCGCGGCGCTCATGCCCGGCCGCGTCACCGCGATCGTCGGGCCGAACGGCGCCGGCAAATCGACCCTGCTCGATTGCCTCACCGGTCTGCGCGCGCCGGATGGGGGGCGCGTGCTGCTCGACGGCGCCCCGCTGGCGGCTCTCGGCGCAAGCGAGCGCGCGAAACGCGTGGGCTATCTGCCCCAGGATGCGCCGCTGCACTGGAACATCACGGTGCGTGCGCTGGTGGCGCTCGGACGGTTCCCGCATGGTGACGCGCGCGGCGATATGGGCCGGCTGGCGATCGATCGCGCCATGAGGGACCTTGGCCTCGACCCCTTCGCCGACCGACTCGCCGGCGCCCTCTCGGGTGGCGAGCGCGCGCGGGTGATGCTGGCGCGCGTGCTGGCTGGCGAGCCCGACTGGATCCTCGCGGACGAGCCGCTCGCCGCGCTCGATCTTTCGCATCGCTACGCCTTGATGGCCCTGCTGCGCGGCATCGCGGCGCGGGGCGTGGGCATCGTCCTCGTGGCGCATGATCTCGCCCTGGCCGCCACTTATGCCGATGACGCGCTGCTGCTCGACCACGGCCGGCTGATCGCGGCCGGACCAGTCGCGGAGGTGCTGACTCCGGAACGGCTTGGCCCGGTCTTCGGGGTCGCGTTCGACTGGGTCCGCGCGGACGACGGGACGCGGCTGCTGGTGAGCAGCGCCGGGACGCGGCACGGCCGGGCGGAAAGCTGAGCCGCCGCCGGGGAGCGCGTGCGCGACATTCCCCAGTCGCCTTTCGTTCCGATCATGGCTAGAGACGGGGCATGCAGCGCTTCGACGTCATCATTCTGGGCGGCGGTCTGGTCGGGCTGACCCTCGGCATCGCCCTTGGCCGGCACGGCGTGACCAGTGCCATCATCGATCCCGCGGAACCGGCGACCACCATGGCGCCGGGCTTCGATGGCCGCGTCTCGGCCATATCGAGCGCGAGCTGGAAGCTCTTCGAGGCGATCGGCGTGGCCCCGCATCTGCAAGGGCGCTGCTGCCCCATCGACCGCATCTGGGTGAGCGAGGGGCTGACCGGCGGCGCGCTCGACTTCGCGCCGGACGCCGAGGATGGCCCCTCTGGCTATATGGTCGAGAACCGCGTGCTGCGGCAGGCGATCGACGCGACCGCGCAGCAGGCGCCGGGTCTCACGCGCTTCCAGCCCGACCGCGCGCTCGACATCGTGCGGGATGAGCATGGCGTGACGGTCACGCTCGCGGGCAACGGGCAGATCGGCGCGAGCCTGCTCGTGGGCGCGGAAGGGCGGGGGAGCCCCATGCGGGAGAGGGCGGGCATTCCCGTCGCCGCATGGTCCTATCCGCACACGGCCCTTGTCACCGCGATCGACCATGAAGAGCCGCATGGCAACACGGCCTATGAGATATTCTATCCCGGCGGCCCCTTCGCCCTGCTGCCCATGCTGCCCGGCACGCGCTCGGCCATCGTCTGGACCGTGCCGAACGAGCATGCCGCCGCCTATCTGAAGCTGCCCGAGCGGGCCTGGCTCGCCGAGGCTGAGAAGCGCATGGGCACGTTCCTCGGCGACATAAGGCTGGCCGCGCCGATGCAGAGCTACAAGCTCGGCTATCATCGCGCCGCGCGCATCATCGACCAGCGGCTCGCGCTGGTGGGCGATGCGGCGCACGGCATCCACCCCATCGCGGGGCAGGGCGTCAATCTGGGCTATCGCGATGCGGCCGCGCTTGCGGAGGTGATCGTCGAGGGGATGCGCATGGGGCTGGAGCCGGGCGACGCGCAATTGCTGGCGCGCTACCAGCGCTGGCGCGCGCTCGATTCGCTGAGCGTCACGATCATGATGGACGGCCTCGTCCGCCTGTTCGACGTGCCGGGCAAGCCCGCCTCGCTGGTGCGCCGCCTCGGGCTCTCCGCCGTGCAGCGGCTCGGCCCGCTCAAGGAGCGCTTCATGGCCGAGGCGCGCGGCGAGAGCGGGCCGCGGCCGAGGCTGCTGCTGGGCGACATGATCTAGGGCTTCGCTCGCCGCAGAGGGCGATCATCGATTCTTGCGCGCGGGGGGCGGATGCATATCGATCTCTTCTATTATGCCTGCGCGTTTGTGGCGGTCGTCCTTTCCGGTCTCGCGAAAGGCGGCTTTTCCGGCGTTGGTGCGCTTTCCACGCCCATCCTCGCGCTCGCCATCGATCCGGTCAGCGCCGCTGCCATCCTGCTGCCGATCCTCATCGTGCAGGATGTCGTGAGCGTCTGGGCTTTCCGGCATAGCTGGGACGGGCGGGTGCTGGCGATCATGGTGCCGGGCATGGCGATCGGGGTGGCGCTTGGCTATTTCTTTGCCGCGCGCGTGTCGGACGGCGCGGTGCTCGGCGTGCTCGGCGGCATCTCGGTTCTGTTCGGCCTGCAACGGCTGTGGATCGAGCGGGGCGGGGCGATTGCGTTGCCCTCGAACTCGCCGGCCTGGGTCGGTGTCCTGTTCGGCGTCGCGTCCGGCTTCACGAGCCAGATCGCGCATGCCGGCTCGCCGCCATTCCAGATGTGGGTACTGCCGCGCCGCCTGCCGCGCGACACGCTGGTCGGCACGACGGCCATCGCCTTTGCTGTGATGAACTGGCTCAAGGTGCCGGCTTATGCCGCGCTCGGCCAATTCACCCGGCCCAATCTGACCGCGACTGCCCTGCTGGTGCCGATCGCCCTTATCTCCACGCTGGTCGGCGTGCGGCTCGTCCGCCGATTCGATCCGGCCCGTTTCTATAGCCTCATCTATGCGCTGATGGTGCTGCTGGGCCTCAAGCTGATGGCTGACGCGGTTTTCTAGAAGAAGGCGTTCGCGGTAATTCGAAAGGGCCCGGTGCATGTCTCCCCGGTGGCGGCCGCGCGGGAAAGGCATTTCGGCGCAGGCATATTAACCATTCGTAGAAACCCTAATGTCGGTCACGCGTTGCATGGGCGATGCTCAGTCATCCACATGCAAGCTGGTCCGGCGCTCGCATTGGCGTGCATTGCCCCTCGACTAGCCGAGAGGAGCCCCACAATGCCAATTCCTGCCGTTCCATTGGGATCGCGAAGCGAAGAGATCGCCACCACCAGCGACGTGATCGCGTGCATCGATCGGGCCGAGCAGATCACCTGGCTGCTGCCGCATGCCCGCGCTCTCGCCGCGGCGCTCGGCCGTCCGATCACGCTGCTGCAGGTGCTGGAGGTGGAGGAGCCCAAGCCAGCCCGTCCCGATCCCGTCGAGTGGGATCTCCGCCGCCATGAGGCGCGCCGCGCGCTGGGCGACTCGATCGAGCGCGCCGACCGCTTGTCGCCCCGGCCAAGCATCGCCCTGTCAGAGGGGCACGCGGCCGACGCGATCTGCCGCTATTCGCGCGCGCAGGCGGATGGGCTCGTGGTGATGGGAACCACCGGGCAACAGGGCCGGCGGCGCCGGATCGGCGGAACGACGCATGACGTTATTCTCCACGCGCCCGGCCCCGTGCTGCTCGTTCCCTTCGAGGCATCGCCCCCGCCCAACCGCTATCAGCGCATCCTCGTCCCCCTCGATGGCTCCTGCTGGGCCGAAAGCGTGCTCACCATCGCCGCGCGTCTGGCACGGACGGCGGGGGCGGAGATCGTCCTGGCGCATGTCGTTCCACGCCCCGAACTGACCGAGATTCATCCCCCGGAAGCGGAGGACATCGCGCTGCAAGGCCTCCTCATCGAGCGGAACGAACGCGCGGCACGCAATTATCTCGAAGGCATACGCAGCAGGCTGGCCGCCATGGGCCTGCGCGTCCGCGTGCTCTCCGAACGGGCGGAAGACGTCCGCACCGGGCTTGGTGCGCTGATCGGCCGGGAGCATGTCGATCTCGTCGTGCTCTCCGCGCGGGGCCAGGGGAGCAAACGGCACGGGGATCTGCCTTATGGCAGCGTGAGCGCCTATCTGATGACGCATAGCGCCGCGCCGCTGCTGATCCTGCAATCGGGTCAGGCGAACGGCGATCCGGCAGGCGCGGGGCTCCACGAAGAGGTTCGGCTGCCACGCGCCAGCCTGGCCTGAAAATGGCCGATGTCGAGGCGCTCGACCCGATCGCGGCGGCTGCCCAGGAGACGGCGCACCGGCATCGACTCGCTGGCCTGCTCCCCCATCCGGCGGCGCTGAAGCTCTGGTCCAGTCTTCCGCAGGTCCGGGCGTGGCTGGACCGGGCCCGTGCCGCTGCCAGCGAGGCGGGTCCGCAAGGCAGCTCGGCTGCCGAATGGCTCCTCGACAATGATTATCACGTCCAGCGCGCGGTTCTGCAGATTCGCCAGGATCTGCCGCCCAATTTCTACCGCAAGCTGCCCGGCATATCCGGCGAGATCATGCACGGCCAGCCGCCCATGCACGACATCGCCCATGCGCTGCTTCGCGCCACCAGATTGCAGGTCACCTTCTCCAGCGCCGTGCAGTTCCTGCAGGCCTATCAGGAGACGATGCCGCTCAGCATCGCGGAGGTCTGGGCCTTTCCGACCATGTTGCGGCTTGCCTGCCTTGAGCTGCTGATCTCCGGCTTCTCCGCGCTGTTCCCGGAGGTGGAGGCGCCCCCCACGACCCCCATCGCACCGCTCGATACGAGCGAGACCGAACGCGTGGCGAGGGGCATCGCCAATCTCGCGATCATTTCGGGCATCCAGTGGAAGGACGTGTTCGACCAGACCAGCCAGGTCGAAGCCATTCTCCGGCGCGATCCGGCCGGCATCTACGCGAAGATGGATTTCGACACGCGGGACAAATATCGTCGCGCAATCGAGCGGCTGGCCGAGCGCGCGCGCCTTCCCGAATGGGACGTGGCCGAGCGCGTGCTTCATCATTGCCACAGCGAGAGCGATCTGCCGACCGGGCATGTCGGCTTCTGGCTGGTCGATGACGGGCGCGCCCGGTTCGAGGATGCGATCGATTCACGGCCGCTGGCGCTCGAAACCCTCGCGCGCCGCATCCTGCGCTATCCGGGCACGCTTTATGCCCTCGGTCTGTTCCTGGCCGCGCTGCCGTCCTTCATCATTCCCTCGCTTTACCTGCTCTATCTTGATGCCTCGCCGGGCCTGTGGCTGTGCGGCCTGCTGTTCTCCGTCGTTCCGGCATCGATGCTGAGCATCACGCTGGTCAACTGGCTCGTGACGCTGCTGGTGAAGCCGCGCACGCTGCCCAAGCTGGACTTCGAGACGGGGATCGATCCCGACATCGCGACCGCCGTGGTCATGCCCGTGCTGGTCGCCACGATCGCCGACATTGCGCCGCTGATGCAGCGGCTGGAGGCACATCGGCTCGCCAATCCGGACCCCAGCCTGCAGTTCGTGCTGCTGAGCGATCCGGCGGATGCGGGCGAGGAGCGCCTGCCGGAGGACGAGGCGATCGAGGCGGCCCTTGTCGCCGGCATCGCGACGCTCAACGCGCGCTATCCGGGCGAGGGCGGAGACGGTCCGTTCCGCCTGATGCACCGCCACCGCGAATATAATTCCGCGGAGGGATGCTGGATGGCGTGGGAGCGCAAGCGCGGTAAGCTTGAGCAGTTCAACAGCTTTGTCCTGACCGGAGACCTGACCCCTTTCCCGCTGCTCGCCGGCGAGGTGGCGGCGCTGCGGCGGGTGCGCTTCGTGGTGACGGGCGATGCGGACACGCGCTTTGGCCCAGGCGTCATCAACCGGCTGGTCGCCGCGCTGGCCCATCCGCTAAACAAGGCGCATTTCGATGCGGCGTCCGGCCGCGTGGTGCGCGGCTACACCATCCTCCAGCCGCGCGTGGAGATCGCGCCCGACGCCTCGGAAAGCTCCCCGTTCAGCCGCCTCTTTGGCGGCGACGCGACCATCGACATCTATTCGCGCGCCGTGTCGGACGTCTATCAGGACCTGCTCGGCACCGGCATCTTCGTGGGCAAGGGCATTTACGAGGTCGAGTCCTTCGCGCGCAGCGTGGAAGGCCGCATCCCGGAAAATGCGCTGCTCAGCCACGATCTGTTCGAGGGCCTCCACGGCCGGGTCGCGCTGGTCACCGACATCATCGCCTATGAAGGCTTTCCGTCGAGCTATACGGACCATGCCTGGCGCTGGCACCGCTGGATTCGGGGCGACTGGCAGATTGCCGTCTGGCTGCTGCCGTTCGTCCCCGATGCGCAGCGGCGCTGGGTCGCGAACCGGCTCTCCTGGTTCGATCGGCTCAAGATCTTCGACAATCTCCGTCGCAGCATCATCCCGGCGAGCATCCTCGCACTGCTGCTCGCCGGCTGGTTCCTCCTGCCGGGCAGGCCTCTCGTGTGGACCGCGCTGGCGCTTATCGCCCCCGCCGCCTCGCTGTTCACCGATCTCGTGACCGGGCTCGCGCGCGGGCGGCGGCGCGGTGTCGTGCAGAGCACGTTCCATCGTCTCGCGGACGGCGGAGGCCGCTGGTTGCTCGCAGTGACGTTTCAGGTGAGCGACACGGTGGTCGCCCTGCGCGCGATCAGCGTCACGCTCTGGCGGCTCTGGTCGGACAAGCATCTGCTGGAATGGACCTCCTCGGCGCACATGTCGGCGCGCCTTGCGGCCGAGCATCCGCGCCGCGCCGCATGGCGGCTCATGTGGCCCTCGCCGTTGCTTGCGGTCGTGGTGGCCGCTGGTCTGGTGCGGTTCGCGCCTCACGCCCTGCCGGTCGCCGCGCCGCTGATCTTCCTGTGGTTGATCGCGCCGGAGGTCGCCTGCTGGATCAGCCGCCCGACGCACGCGCCGCAGGAAGCCCTGACGGAGGCGGATGAGAGATTTCTACGGCGCATCGCGCGGCGGACCTGGCTCTTCTTCGAGACCTTCGAGACGCCCGATGACAATTGGCTGCCACCCGACAACCATCAGGAGACGCCGGACGAGCAGACGGCCCATCGCACCTCGCCGACCAATATCGGCATGATGCTGCTTTCCGTGCTGACAGCCTGCCGGCTCGGCCATATCGGGCTCAACGAAGCCGAGCTGCGCCTACGCAACACCCTCACGACGCTTGCCGGGCTGCAACAATATCGCGGCCACATCCTGAACTGGTACGACACGCGCACGCTCGATGCGCTCGAACCGCGCTATGTCTCGACCGTCGACAGCGGCAATCTCGCCGTCAGTCTCGTGACGATCGCGCAGGCGCTGGGCGAGGTGGCGCAGGAAGGCCCGCTGAACAGGCGATTGTGGGACGGTCTGGAGGATTTGTTCGATCTTCTCGTCGAAGGCCTCGGGACGATGGGCCTCGCCGACACGCCGCTCATCGGCGAGCAGCTGGCGGCCATGCGCGCCGATGTCCGCCGCTCTGCCGAGGATGACGCGGCCTGGTCCCATGCGATCGACCGTCTTCTCGTCCAGCACCTCCCGGCGCTGCGCGAGGCGATCCATCAGGTGATCGCCGGTCGCGCGGACATCGTCGATCGGAACCTGCGCGAAGTCCTCGTCTGGATCGAGCGTACCGATCATCATCTCGCCGCGATGAAGCGGGATCTTGCCATCTTCGCGCCCTGGGATCATCTGCTTGCCGGACCGCCGCTCGAATCCTCCGAGCTGGCGAGCGAACTCCTCGCCATCCTGCGGGACGGGCGGCCGGTCTCCGATCTCGAAGCAGGCCTCGATCGCGCCGAGGAACGGCTGCGCGATTGCGCCAGACTGGCCGAGGGCCACGAGCTCGACTGGATGCAGGCGGTTCTGACCGCGATCGGGAGCGGGCGGACGGCATTGGCGGCCCTGCGCGAGAGACTCCGGCAGGTTGCCGGGCAGGCCAGCGCGGCCGCCCATGCCATGGACTTCGCGATCCTGTTCGATCGCGGCAATCGCCTGTTCCACATCGGCTATAATGTGAGCGCCGACCGGATAGACACCCATCATTACGACCTGCTGGCGAGCGAGGCACGGCTCGCCAGCTTCTTCGCGATCGCCAAGGGCGATGTGGCGCCCGAGCACTGGTTCCACCTCGGCCGGCCGATCACCAAGCAGGCGGCGGGGCTTGCGCTGGTATCCTGGAACGGCTCGATGTTCGAGTATCTGATGCCGAACATCTTCCTGCGGAGCGATCCCATGACCCTGCTGGGCCAGAGCGACCGCAGCGCAGTCGACGTGCAGAAGGATTTCGCGCGGGCCAATCACGTGCCGTGGGGCATTTCGGAATCGGCCTTCGCCTCGGTGGGACATGACGGCAGCTATCGCTAGCATGCCTTTGGCGTGCCGGACCTCGGCCTGCGTCGCGGGCTGGGGCGGGATCTCGTCATTGCGCCCTATGCGACGGCGCTCGCGCTCGCGGTGCGCCCCAAACAGGCGCTGCGCAACCTGCGGGAGCTTGCCGGCATGGGGCTGGTCGGCCGCTATGGCTTCTTCGAGGCGGCGGACTTCACGGCCGATCGCCAGAGCGAAGGCGGCCGGTTCGTGCCGGTGCGTACATATATGGCGCATCATCAGGGCATGAGCCTCGCGGCCATCGGCAATGTGCTGTGTGAGGACATGTTCGTCCGCTGGTTCCATGCGGACCCGCACGTGCGGACGATCGACCTGCTCCTCAACGAACGCATCCCGTGGGAACTGCCGCCCGAGATCGCGCGCATGGAAATCCGCGAGACGCCCAAGCTTCCGGAAAGCGCCATTCCCCCGCTGCACGGCTGGACGCCGGTCGTGACGGACACCGGCCCATCCTATCACACCATCGGCAATGGCCGGCTATCCACCCTGTTCCGGGGCGACGGCGGGGGCGGGCTCCTGCGCAATGGCGTTGCGCTCACCCGCTTCGCTCCGGCCGATCGGGAGGCCGGTTACTGGCTCTATCTGCGCGATCTGGAGGCGGGGCAGCTTTGGTCGATCACGGAGGGGCCGGTGCCCGGCGGCGGGGAAGGGCGCCTGACCTACAACGCGCATCAGATCGAATATCACCGCGAGCTTGGCAACATCGCCGCCACCATGGTCGTCAGCCTGGCGCAGGGGGACGATGTCGAGATCCGCCACCTGACGCTGGTCAACAACAGCGACCGGGTCCGCACGCTCGATGTCACCAGCTATGCCGAAGTGGTGCTCGCGCCGCCGATGGATGCCGCCCGGCACCCGGCCTTCAGCAAGCTCTTCGTCAGCAGCGAGCCATTGCCCAACCTCGACGGCATCCTGTTCACCCGGCGTCCGCGCGGCCCTTCGGACGTTGCGCCGGTGCTGCTGCACCGCCTTGTGGCCGAGCCGCGCGCGGGCGCCAGTGCGATCGAGACGGACCGGCGCGCATTCCTCGGCCGCCACGGCAGTCATGGCCGGCCCGAAGCCCTCTCGCGCGCGTCCCTCTCAGGCACGACCGGCTGGACGCTCGACCCGGTCCTTGCCTTGCAGAGCCGCTTCTCGATACCGGCGGGCGGCCGCCACGAACTCGCTTTCGTCACGGTGGCGGCCGGCTCGCGTGAGCGCGCGATTGAGATCGCCGAGCGCTATGCGACCTTCGCCGCGCTCGATTGGGCGACGCGCGATGCCGCCACCGCCGCCGCGCGCGCCGTCTATACGATCGGCTTGCGACCGGAGCAGCTCCCGCTGGCGCAGCGCCTGCTTTCGCAGCTCTATCTCCCCGCGCTGCCGTCTGGTGACCTCTCGCTGGCGTCGCCTGGCTCGCGCGCCGATCTCTGGAGCCTAGGCATCTCCGGCGATGATCCGCTCATCATGCTGCGGATGGGCGAAGGCGATCCCACCGGGCTGTTTCGCTTCCTCCTCGCCGCTCAGGCGCTCTGGCGCCGCATGGGCATCCGGGTCGATCTCGCCGTCTGCTATGAAGGGGAACCCGGCTATGTCGAGCCGGTCCGCGAGGCACTGCTCGACGTGCTGCAGGAGGCTGGCGCCCGCGAGCAGATCGGCCTGCGCGGCGGCGTGCATCTGATCAATGTCGGGCGGGCCGAAGCGTCCAAGGGCGCGTTCCTGGAGCGCGCGGCGAGGCTGGTGCTGCACGCCGCCGGACCCGATCTGGAAGAGCAGCTGCGCGCGCTGGCGGAATGGCACTCGATCAGCCCCCGCTTCGCGCCGGTGGAGGGTCATGCCGCGATCGAGGAGGCTGGGCCGCTGGAGCGCCCGCCATTGCTGTTCGACAATGGCCTTGGCGGCTTCACGCCCGAGGACGGCGCCTATGTCATGCATCTCGATCCCGGCCGCAGGACGCCCGCTCCCTGGGCCAACGTGCTCGCCAATGCCACGTTCGGTACGATCGTCACGGAAGCAGGTCTGGGCTTCTCCTGGGCGGTGAACGGCGGCGAAAACCGGCTTACGCCATGGCTCAACGACCCGGTGCGGGACATCGCGCCCGAGCAGCTGTTCCTGCGCGACGAGGAAAGCGCGGCCATCTGGTCCGTGACGCCGCGCGGCGCCGATCATGACGTGCCCTGCCGGATCGACCATGGCGTGGGCTATTCCACATGGCAGCGCAACAGCCATGGGCTGGAGCAGCATCTGCGGGTGTTCGTGCCGCTCGATGAGCCGGTGAAGCTGGTGCGCCTGCACCTGCGCAATGTGACCGACCGTCCGCGCCGCATCACCGCCACTTATTATGCCGAATGGTTGCTCGGCGCCGTCGCCGGAGAGCCCGCGCCGCTCAGGACCTCCGTCTATGATCCCGCGAGCCATGCGCTGATGGCGCGCAACCCTTGGTCGGAGGAGTTCAGGGAGGCCGTCGCCTTCCTGACGAGCAGCATGGCCCCGCACAGCGTCACCACCTCGCGCCGCGCCTTTCTGGGACGGGAGGCCGATCGGTCCCGGCCGGAGGGGCTGCTCAACTGGGATCTGGGCA
>JAFKLU010000089.1 GCA_017304105.1 Sphingomonadales bacterium | reverse complement strand
CCAATGAGGGTGTCGCCAGCCTCGCCGCGCTGGCCGCGCGCGCGGACAAGGACAAGGTGACCGCCCTGCTCTCCGGCGAGGCGGACGGCAACGACACCTATCTCGAAATCCATGCCGGCGCGGGCGGCACGGAAAGCCAGGACTGGGCCGAGATGCTGCTGCGCATGTATCAGCGCTGGGCGGAAAAGCGCGGCTACAAGGTCGAGATGATCGAATATCAGGCGGGTGAGCAGGCCGGTATCAAGTCCGCCACCCTGCTCCTCAAGGGCGAAAATGCTTATGGCTATGCCAAGACCGAGAGCGGCGTGCACCGCCTCGTGCGCATCTCGCCCTATGACAGCTCGGCGCGCCGCCACACCTCGTTCAGCTCGGTGTGGGTCTATCCGGTGATCGACGACAATATCGAGATCGAGATCAAGGAATCCGACCTCAAGATCGACACCTATCGCGCGTCCGGCGCGGGCGGGCAGCACGTCAACACGACGGACTCCGCGGTGCGCATCACCCACGTGCCCTCGGGCATCATCGTGGCCAGCCAGAATGATCGCTCGCAGCACAAGAACCGCGCCACCGCGATGAACATGCTGAAGGCCCGCCTGTACGAGGCCGAACTGCGCAAGCGCGAGGAAGAGGCCTCCACCGACTATCAGGCCAAGACCGAAATCGGCTGGGGCCACCAGATCCGCTCTTATGTGCTCCAGCCCTATCAGCTGGTGAAGGATCTGCGCACCGGCGTCACCTCCACCGCGCCCGGCGACGTGCTGGACGGGGATCTCGATCCGTTCATGGCCGCCGCCCTCAGCCAGAAGGTGACGGGCGAGAAGGTCGACGTGGAGGACGTCGACTGATGCATTGGGCGCGGTTGGCACTGCTCGCCGCCTGCGCGGGCTTGTCCGCCTGCGATTCGCTCACCCGGGCGCCGGGCGACCGGCCCGATACGGCGCGCGACTTCCCACGCGCGGACCGCCCGATCGCGCCGATCATTTCCACCCGCTGGTCCAGCGAGGAGGAGCGCGATCGCGTCAACGAGGCCGAGGAGATCATGAGCCGCGCCGGCATTGCCGAGGGCATGACCGTGGCGGACCTCGGCGCGGGCGAGGGCTATTACACGGTCCGCCTCGCCAAGCGCGTCGGCCCGCGTGGGCGGGTGCTGGCGCAGGATATCGTCGCCGAGGTGATCGACCAGCTCGGCCGGCGCGTCACGCGCGAGAACTGGGACAATGTGAGCGTCAAGCTGGGCGATCCGGACGATCCGGAGCTGCCCAAGGCAAGCTTCGACCGCGTGTTCATGGTCCACATGTATCATGAGGTGGCCGAGCCCTATGCCTTCCTCTGGCGCCTCTACCCCGCGCTCAAGCCCGATGGGCAGGTGATCGTGGTCGATGCGGACCGCCCCACCGAGCAGCACGGCACCCCGCCCGCGCTGCTGCGCTGCGAGTTCGAGGCGGTCGGCTTCAAGTTCCTCGGCCTGGTGCCCCACACGGCGGGCGGCGGCTATATGGCCCGCTTCGGTCCCGGCGGACGGCGCACGGAGCCCGGCGAGATCGTCGCGTGCCGCCTGGCGCGCAACAACGGAAAACCAGCCCGCACCGGTCGCTGAGCGAAATCCGGGCCCGTCCACTGCGCCTTTTGTTGACGGCGCTGGCCTGCACCGCTTATCGGAGCGCCGGGGGTCGCGATCCCCCCTTCAGGCCCATGCCCAAGTATCGCGTCCATTTTCGAAGAGGACGCCGCATGCCCGCTCCAATCGCAAAATTCAGCCTGTCCCTGCTCGCCGTCGCCATGCTGCCCGCGCCCGCCATTGCGCAGGAAGCGAGCGATGGCTTCCACCTCTCCGGCAGCGTGCGCCTGCGCTACGAGGCGATCGACGGCCAGCCGCGCGCCGGCTTCGACAGCAAGGACGCGCTGGTCAACAGCCGCACCCAGATCATGGCGGCGTATCGCAGCGGACCCGTCCAGCTCGTCGCGGAGATTTACGACAGTCGCGCATGGGGCGCGGACCCTGGCACGCCGCTGACCACCGGCGAGGTGAATGCGCTCGAACCCGTCCAGCTCTATCTGGGTCTCGACCTCAAGGACATGCTGGGGCGTGGCACGAAATCGGGCGTGCAGCTCGGCCGCCTCATGCTCAACCTCGGTTCGCGCCGCCTCGTCGCCGCGGACGACTATCGCAACACCACCAACAGCTATACCGGCGCGCGCTTGGACATCGCGGCGGGGGCCGTGCGCGCCACGGCCATCTACACGCTCCCGCAAATGCGCCTGCCGGACAGCCCCGCGGATCTGCGCGATCAGAAGGTCGCGCTGGACCGTGAGAGCTTCGATGCGGTGCTGTGGGGCGGCCTCGTTTCCCGGGCGAAGACCATCGGCGCGGCGACGGCGGAACTTTCCTACTTCCATTTCGGCGAGCGTGACGCGCCGGCCCGGCCGACGCGCGACCGATCGCTGGACACCGTCAGTGCGCGCCTGATCGCCGATCCCCGCGCCGGAAAGCTCGATTACGAGGTGGAGACCATCTACCAGACCGGCACGATCAGCAGCGCGCTGAGCCCCACGGCGGCGCGCCAGAGCGTCCGCGCCTCCTTCGTCCATGCAAGGCTCGGTTACACCTTCGAAAGCGCCTGGCAGCCGCGCCTGTCACTGGAATTCGACCGCGCGAGCGGTGACAAGCCGGGCGGCCGCAATGGCCGCTTCGATACGCTGTTCGGCATGCGCCGGGCGGATCTGGCGCCCTCGGGGCTCTATAACGCCGTCGGGCGGGCGAACATCCTGTCGGTCGGCGCGCGGCTCGAAGCCAGCCCGAGCAAGCGGCTCGACGGGTTCGCGGCATGGCGTCCGATGTGGCTCGCCTCCGCCACCGACAGCTTCTCCACGACCGGCGTGCGCGACGCGACCGGCCGCTCGGGCAATTTCGCCGGGCACCAGATGGAGGCGCGGCTGCGCTACTGGCTGGTGCCCCGCCGCCTGCGCTTCGAGTGGAACGGGCTGCTGCTCGCCAAGGGCCGCTTCCTGCGCGAGGCACCCAATGCGCAGCCGGGGCGCTGGACGCGCTACACGTCGTTCAACCTGACCGCGTCCTTCTGAGCAAATTCCGCTTCCTCGTCCGCGCCTGCGGACGCTATGGCACCGCGCATAAAGCACAGGAGATCGATGTCATGCGTCCCCTTTCCCTCGCCCTGCCACTCGCCGCCACGCTGCTGTTCGCCTGCACGGAGGGCGCCGCGCAGAACCAGTCCGCGACCGAAGCGAGCGCCGAGAAGCCGTTCGACATCGCCACGGTCGGCGAGTTCGAGGGGCCGTGGGCCATGGCCTTCCTGCCCAATGGCAAGATTCTGGTGACGCAGAAGATGGGCGCCATGGTGCTGTTCGATCCGAAGAGCGGGGGCAAGCAGGTGCTTTCCGGCACGCCCGGCGTGGTGAGCGCGGGACAGGGATCGCTGATGGACGTGGTGCTCGCGCCCGATTTCGCGCGCAGCCGCAAGATCTACTTCAGCTTCTCCGACGCGGGCGAGGGCAAGACCAATGGCGTGGCGCTCGCCACGGCGACGCTCGACGAGCCCGGCTCGGCCCTGCGGGACGTGAAGGTCATCTTCCGCGGCCAGCCCTATCTGGAGAGCGGCGCGCATTATTCCGGCCGCATCCTCTTCTCGCCGGACAACAAATATCTCTTCTTCACCAATGGCGAGCGGGCGAAGGGCAGTCCGGCGCAGGATCCCAGCTCGACACTGGGCAAGGTGCTGCGCCGCAATCTGGATGGCACGCCGGCCAAGGGCAATCCGCTCGCCGCCAAGGGCTTCCACCCGGCGATCTGGTCCTATGGCCACCGCAATCTGACCGGCATCGCCTTCGATCGGGACGGGCGGCTCTGGGAAGTCGAGATGGGCCCGCTCGGCGGCGACGAGATCAACCTGATCAAGCCTGGCCTCAATTATGGCTGGCCCAAGGCGTCCAACGGCAGCAATTACGACAAGAGCGACATTCCCGATCACGACCCGAGCGATGGCTTCGTCCCGCCCAAGGTCTTCTGGAACCCCTCGCTCGCGCCTGCCGCGCTGGCCTATTACGATGCGCCACTGTTCCCCGCCTGGCGCGGCTCGCTGTTCGTCCCCGGCCTTTCGGGCATGGCTCTCGCGCGCGTCTCGCTGAACGGCGAGACGGCGAGCAAGGCGGACCATTGGGCGATGGGCATGCGCATCCGCAGCGTGCGCGTCGGACCGGATGGGGCGCTCTGGCTGCTTGAGGACAGCCCCAAGGGCAAGATGCTGCGCCTGACCCCGAAGAAGTGACCGGCCTGTTTCGGCCTCGTTGAATTGAACCGGCGCTCCTGCCTTTGCGGGAGCACCGGTCGTTTCCATCTGAAGCAGCAAGCGCAGGAGCCGATCGGGCGACGTTCCGGAAAGGCCTGCCCCTAGCCTACGCGCCGCCCCGTCCAGATCACCCGGCCGACGATGGCGACCAGCGCCGGGTCGATATCCTCCCAGGTGGGATAAAGCGGATTGTCGCTGCGCACCGAGAAGCGGCCGCGTCCGGGCGCGAGCGCGACCCGCTTCACCATCAGCACATCGTCCATGCGCAGCACGTAGATGCCGTCGCGCAGCCTTTCCACGCCGTCGCTGCGGTCGACCATGATGTCGTCGCCATCATTGAGCGTGGGGGCCATGGATTCGCCATCGACGCGGATGAGCGAGAGCATGTCCGGCCGGCCGCCCAGATTGCGCAGCCAGCGCGTATCGAAGGCGAGCGCGCCAGCCGCCGACTCGTCCTGCTCCAGCGCGCCCGACCCGGCCGAAGCGCCGAGCGCGAGGCGTGGCACAGCGACGAGATCGCCGGCCAGCCGCGCCAGACCGCGCGGCGATTGCGGCACCCGCGCGGCATCCGGCGCGCCAAGCAGCGCCTCGTCCACGCCGAAATAGCGCGCGAGCAGCTTGCGGTCCGCCTCGTCCAGCTTGCGTGGGCTGCCGCGCTTCACGAACTGCTGAATATAGGCGGGATTGCGGCCGAGCAGCTTCGAGATGGCGCCATAATTCTCCCCGCGCTCACGAATGAGGCGGTCGAGCGTGGCGCGGATATCCGGGCTGTTCATGACAATCTCCATAGCCATAGGAATTTTCCTAGACAAGTAGGATTTTGCATATGAGATAGGATACTTCCTACCGAATCAAGTCCTCTCGCACAAAGGAGCCGCCATTCATGACCACCCTGCGCCGCATCGAGCAATTCCTCCGCCGCACCGGCATGCCGGCCACGCGCTTCGGCACGCAGGCCGTGCGCGATCCGCGCCTCGTCCACGATTTGCGCAAGGGTCGCCAGCCCGGCGAACATATGTCTCGTCGCGTAGAACATTTCATGAACACCTATGAAGGAAAGATCGCGAAATGACAAGCCAGACCAAGCCTGCCCACGCGCGCGGACGCTGGGCATGTCCACCCCGCTCGATCCGGCCTGCGAGCCCGCGCCCGCAGCGGCGCGATTGTCAGGGCCAGCTCCTCGCGGCGCTGAACGCGCTGACTGCGCCCACCGGCACCATATTGGAGGCGAGCCTGCGCCCGTGGTGCAGCGCCACCTTCATCGGCGCGCAGCATCGCATCGCCCTGCGCATCGATGGGGCGGATGCCGCTCAGCAGGCTGCGGCGCTGGCCGCCAAGCTGTCGGAGACGGACTTCGCCCTGCGCGGACACATCGTGGCGGACGTCTGCGTCGACGCGGTCACGCCGGGGCCGGACGGGGAAATGGAGATCAGCCTCGCCGTGCTGACGATCGAGGACTGGTAGGGCAGCCGTTCTGCGTCAGCAGGCGCAGCGTCGCCAGAGCGCTGCTCAGCGCCTGTTCGATCTCGGTATCGACGCGTGGGGCGGGCTGGAGATCATCCGCACCGGCCGTCATGCGCAGGGCATGCAGGGCCGCGCGAATGGCAAGCTCGGACTGGGAAAGCGGAAGGCGTTCGTCCTGCGAGGGCCGCGCCGCCGGCGAAACCGCTTCCGAATCGCTGTGATCGATGAACGGCAGGTCGCGGCGCCCCGCCATGCTCCGGCGCGGGGGCAGCGCCGCGACCAGTCGCGCAATCTCTTCGTCGCTCAATGGCTCGGGCGCACGCGGCAGCCGCGAAAGGGCGCACGGATCGGACGGTGGCACAGCGGGCGGCAGATCGCGGCTCGCATAGAGCGGCGGGCGCGGCGGCGCGTCCGGGTGACGATCGCGGCGGTGACGCTTGAGGCTCCGGTCGCCAGAGTCGCGGCCCGAGGCCCCGAATGCCCAGACGATCGCCCCCGTCATCGATGCGACCGCCCCGGCCAGCATCATCCGGCTGCCTAGCCCGATCGAGGGCTCGAACAGTTGTTCCAGCAGCACCGGCGGCATGGCGAGGACCACGACACCCGCGCAGCCAGCCAGCAGCAGAGGCCGGGCACCCCGCGCGCCGAGCAGGCGCTCCAGCAGGGTCTGCGGCGTGTGGGGCTGGAGGGTCGTCGCCATGATCAAGTCTCGGTTCGCGCGGATCGGTTGACCATTCGTAAACCGGAAATGGTAAACAGCTTCGTAACGGACGGTGCTCAAAACCCCGCCACGCCCACGGACACCGGACCATGCCGAGCACGGTCATCTTGGGAATCGGAAATATTGACCCCCGCCCCCCGCCATGCGACGCCCTCTCACCCGAGAGAGGAGCCCGCCCGCTTGCCCATCCCCGCCCAGCTTGCCCGAGGCCTGCGCCTGCCGGTGATCGGCGCGCCGCTCTTCATCATCTCCAATCCCGATCTGGTGATCGCGCAGTGCAAGGCGGGCATCATCGGCGCCATGCCCTCGCTCAACGCCCGCCCGCCCGAGCAGCTGGAGGC
The DNA here is from genome assembly GCA_017304105.1 of Sphingomonadales bacterium. Taxonomy (GTDB): domain Bacteria; phylum Pseudomonadota; class Alphaproteobacteria; order Sphingomonadales; family Sphingomonadaceae; genus Sphingobium. The sequence goes on along the minus strand of JAFKLU010000089.1, from coordinate 4,519 downwards.
GTGGCTCACCCGCATCACCGAGGCGCTGGCCGCGCATGACGCCGCCCATCCGGAGGCACCGGCCGCGCCTTATGCGGTCAATCTCATCGTCCATCGCTCCAATGCGCGCCTGATGGAGGATCTCGCGATCTGCGCGCGCTTCAAGGTGCCGCTCGTCATCACGTCGCTGGGCGCGAACGAGGAGGTGAATGCCGCCGTCCACGGCTGGGGCGGCCTCATCTTTCACGATGTCATCAACCAGCGCTTCGCCCGCAAGGCAATCGAGAAGGGCGCCGACGGGCTGATCCTGGTCGCGGCCGGGGCGGGCGGCCATGCCGGCGCCCAGTCGCCCTTCGCGCTGGTGGCGGAGACACGGGCCTGGTTCGACGGTCCCATCGCGCTCTCCGGCGCCATCGCGACGGGGGACGGCATTCTCGGCGCGCAGGCGATGGGCGCGGATTTCGCCTATATCGGCTCGGCCTTCATCGCCACCGATGAGGCCCGCGCCACGCCCGCCTACAAGCAGGGCATCGTCGAAGGGAGCGCCGCGGACATCGTCTATTCCAACTATTTCACCGGCATTCACGGCAATTATCTGCGCGATTCGATCGTCGCGCAGGGCATGGACCCCGATCATCTCCCGGCTGGCGATCCGGCCGCGATGAACTTCGCCAGCGCTACCGATGCCAAGGCCTGGCGCGACATATGGGGGGCCGGTCAGGGCATCGGCTCGGTGCATGAGGTGGTGCCGGCCGCAACGCTCATCGCGCGCCTCGCCGGGGAATATGCCGCCGCCCGCGAACGCCTCGCCGGGCAATAAGCCCGGAGCCAGCGCGGCACCGGTCTACGAGAAGATCATCTTGAGGCCCGTCGCCGCCAGCACCAGCGCGAGTATCGGGCGCAGAATGCCGGCCGAGAGGCGCGTCGCGAGCAGCGATCCGAGGACGATGCCGGGCACCGAGCCCACCAGCAGCGAGCCGAGCAGGCCCCAGTCGACATTGCCCATGATGAGATGCCCCAGCCCCGCCACCACGGTGAGCGGCACGGCATGGACGATATCCGTGCCGACAAGCCGCTGCGCCGTCATGCGCATCGGATAAAGCGCCATCAGCATCACCGCGCCCAGCGCCCCGGCCCCGATGGACGTCAGCGTGACCATGATGCCGAGCACCGCGCCCGCCGCCACGGTCAGTACCGGCTGGCGCCGGCGATAGGCGGCCACGACCGGCGCGTCGAAGGCGAGCACCATGCTCTGCACGCGCCCCCAGGCGAAGGTCGCGCCCGCCGTCAGCAGCAGGATGACGCCAAGCGCCGCGATGATGAGGCCATGCCGGATCTGGCCCGTGTCGATCTGGGAGAGCAGCAGGGAGGTGACGATACTGGCCGGGATGCTGCCCAGCGCGAGCCGGCGCACCACCGTCCAGTCCGGCTCGCCCAGGCTGTGGTGGATGGCGCCGCCCACCATCTTGGTAATCGCGGCGAACCACAGATCCGTGCCGACCGCCGTGGTCGGCGAGACGCCAAGCACCAGGATCAGGATGGGCGCCATGAGCGCTCCGCCGCCCACGCCGGTCATCCCGACGAGCAGGCCGACCAGCAGGCCAGATAGTCCGTGCGCTAGATCCATCTCGTCTCTTCGCGCTCCGCCGAAATCCTTGCCGCACTAACCGGAGCTTCGCACCAAGCCCCCCTTTCGAGTCGCCTCCCAGCTGCCACGACGCGGCGAGCGGCGACAGCGACAATTGCTATGCGCGCTCAGAAGCAGAGCTTTCGCGCGCAAAACATGCGCCGTGGCGCCTGTTTCCCTTGAAATGCGGAACCAAACCGGCCAAGGGGCCGGGGCAATGGATAATAGCCGCATCCTTGAGGCAATCGCGCTCCGCCGCTGCCTTGCCGCCCGCTACAACAAGCTGGCCCTCGTGCTCGCCCCCCATGTGCTCTACAAGCGCAACGACAGCTACTTCATCGATGCGATCACCATCACGCGTGAGGGCATGGAGCCGCGCGAGCCCAAGGTCGGCAGCTATAATCTCGCCGGCCTCAGCGAGCTTGAGGTGATGCCGGAAACCTTCGAGGTCCACCCGCTGTTCAACCGGATGGACCCCAAATATCGCGACAACACGCTGTTCATGATCGACGCGGACTGAACCTGCGGGTTCAGACCGTTACGACAGTGCTGAGCCGCGTTGCCCCCTCGGCCGGGGTGAACTGACGATCAGGCATGTCCACCTGTCGCGTGGACCTTCGACATCACAGGACCAAAAAAAAACGGCCCGGCGCTGGTCAGCGGGGCCGCCTGTCGGGATTTGTCGATGGCGGACGCCGCGCCCGGCCATCAAGGGGCTGGCGGAGCCTCCCGGCGCGTGTCGGTGATTGCGGGAGGGGGGCCACTGGGCGGCACCGCCCCCTGCGCGATCGACATCCGAAGCCCTCAATGGGCGGTCATCGAAATCTGGCCGGACGCGAAGCGCTTTCGCCGGTTTCGATACCGCCCATCTGCGGCTAGCCTCGGGACAGGCTAGAATTTGTAGCGAAGCTCTACGGCAAATTCGCGCGGGCGGCCGACGTCGAGGATCTGGACGCCCATCAGGAAGTCGTGGTTGACACCGGTCAGCCCCGGCGTCGCCTTGGTCGTGGGACCACTCGGGTCGAAGCCGTTCGTATAATAATAGGTGTCGGTCAGGTTGGTGCCGACGAGCGCGAGGCTCCAGCCCGTCTTCGACTTATATTCGACACGGCCGTTGAGGAGCCCGTAGGAGGGCAGGATGACCATGTTGGTCGGATTGGGGAAGCTGGCCTGCTCGTCCTTATATCCATAATTGAGATCGAACGAGAGATCGTCGCCGTTGTTGCGCGTGTAGACATAGCTTGCGCCCAGCGTGAACGAGATTTCCGGGCTGCGGAAATAGGGTGTGTCGGGCGTCAGAGCGATCTTGCCGCTAAGGCCCTTCATCGCGTTCTTGTACTTGGCGTCGACATAGCCCAGCCCTCCCCGCAGGACGAGACCCTGGGTCGGCGCGGCCTGAAGCTCCAGTTCCAGCCCCTGAACGACCGCATCGCCATTGACGATATATTGCAGCGGCGGCGGACCCATGTCGATCAGGTTGATCTGCTGGTCGCTATAGTTGGTGCGGAACAGCGTGGCATTGAACCGGACCCGACGGTCGAGGAATTCGGACCGCAAACCGAGTTCGTAGGTGTGCAGATTTTCCTCGCGATACTCGCTCAGGCCGCAATTCGGCAGGGGCGAGGTCGCGCAGGTGGACTGCACGGTGTCATTGAAGCCGCCGCCCTTGAACCCCTGCGCGAACGACGCATAGGTCATGACGTCGTCGGTCCACCGGTAATCGACGCCGATGCGCGGCGAGAAGTTGCGCCAGGTGCCCGATCGCGAATGGGGCACGGAGGTCAGCACCGCCGGCGTGCCGACCGGAACCCGGCCACGATCGTCGCGGAAGGTGGTGAAATCCTTCTGGTCCTGCGTCCAGCGCAGGCCAAGAGTGAAGTTGAGCCGGTCGGTCAACGCGAACGTGCCCTGGCCGTAGGCAGCGATGCTCTTCGTCGTAATGAACTTGTTCTCGATGGCGCCGAGGCCCACCGAGCGCTCGGACGCGCTGTTGGCGCCGGCCGTCGGCTCGAAGCGGCGACGATAATTGTCGGCCTGATCATGGTAATAGAACAGGCCGCCCTGCCACTTCAGCCGGTCGTCGAACGCGGTCCCGATCAGCTGGAATTCCTGCGTGTAATATTCGATCTCGTTCCGGTCGCCCTGATGCATGATCGGCAGCGGCGTGCGGTCCCAGTCCTGGAACTGGGTCTGCGTCGTGCGGCGATAACCGGAAAGCGAGTTTACGGTCACGGCATCCGACAGCTCATAGCCGATCGTGAGCGATGCGCCGAAGCTCTCCAGCTTGTTGCTCTCGGGCTCGCCGCCATAAACCGTGTAGGGCCCATCCTTGTCGAGATAATAGGCCATGTCGCTCTGGATGCAGGACAGCACAGAGGCCAGCGCCACCGGGGCCGCAAGCGTCAGGCCCTGCCCGCAATAGTTGGAAGGCGAAACCGAGGCCGGCACGAGCGCACGCATCGAATTGACCAGCGCCGGGTTCACCGGCGGGCCGCCGGGGACCTGGGCGCCATATAGTCCCGCGCTGTAGATGTCCGTCGCCGAATAGGTGCCGATGATGGACGCCGAGCCATTGTCGCTCGAGCGAATGGCGTCGAGCGACAGATTGATGTCCAGCTCCGGCGTGGGGCGCGCGCGCAGCTGGAGCCTGCCGGTCTGGGAATTGATCTTGCCGGTCGTTTCGCCGTCGACCAGGCGATGAATATAGCCGTCGCGATCATTGCTGGAGAAGGACACGCGCGCCGCGAACACGTCGCCCAGCGGCACGTTCAGCACGCCGGAGATATCGCGCCGGTCATAGGAACCCACCGTGACGCGCAGATTGCCCTCGACCCGGTCGGTCGGCTTGCGCGTCACGTAGCGCAGCGCGCCACCTGCCGTGTTGCGGCCGAACAGCGTGCCCTGCGGGCCGCG
>JAFKLU010000088.1 GCA_017304105.1 Sphingomonadales bacterium | reverse complement strand
CAGCAGCGCGATGGCAGCAAGGGCCTCTATGGCGAGGTGCGTCCCCCAGCCCTCGGCCGCGACATCGCCGGCGAGATCCACCAGGAAGAACATCGCGGCAAGAGCCTGAAGGGCCACGGCAACCGTCGTCGCCGTGGCCCTCCGTTCAAGCCTGCGTGTCCTAGTGATCATGGCCCATTGTTATCGGTGACCGGGCAACATCGCCAGAACAACCTGCCGGCCACTGCGCCGCGTCTCGAAGATCACGCCCGCAATGTGCAGGAGGATCAGCACGTAGAGCAGATTCGCCGCGACTTCATGCACTTCGGTCAACGGGCCTTCCTCATGCTCGCCGCCCTCCCGGTGCTCGCCAGCCTCTTCCTCATCGGCCTCCACCGTCTGAGCGGAGACCGTGCGCGCGCCTTCCTCATGCCTCTCGCCCGAGCCGGGGAGCCCGGCCATGGCAATGCCGGTGGCGATGATCACGAGCAGGCAGGACCAGATGGCATAGACCATCAGCGCGCCGAGGGGATTGTGCGAGGCATGCTCGCTCACCGTCCCGGCCCTGATCTCGCGAATATGGGCGAGCGCCCTGCGCGGACTGGGCGGGAAAGCAGAGAAGCGTGCTTCGGCGGGACCGACGAAGCCCCACAGCAATCTGAGGGCCAGAATCGCCGCGAGGGCATAGCCGACCCAGACATGGGCGGCCGAGCCTTCCTCGGTGACGATGGCATTGGCGAGGACCGCCAGCACGATCGACCAGTGCGTCAGCTTGACGACGGGATCCCAGCGGCGCGATTTCATTTGGGTGCTCACCACAGCAATCTCCTTGGATCTGCAGCGGCGGGCAGAGGGTGACGATGGACCAGTCGCTGACGACCGGGACATGACAGGTCGCGCGGCCACCCGCTATCGGCGCGGCGCTTATGGGCGGGCGGATAAGCGGCTGCTTATGGCGGCAACCTGCGGCTGCGCCGCGTGGGCCGCTCCGGTTCAGGCGATGAAGGTGTAGGCCACCGTGAAGAACGCGGCGAAGCTCAGCACGAACAGCTTCCAGTCCTCATCATCCGACCGGGCAGGCAGCGCGCCTGCGAGCGGCCTGGAGAAGATGTGGCGGGGCAGGCTGCGGCGGAAAGGATGCCGGGCCTGTTCGTGCGTCAAGACCAGTGCTCGTTTCATGAAAACATAGTTACCGAGGCGTTAACGAAGCGGCAAATATAAAAAAAAAGGCGAGAAAATGGCTTGTCCCTGTTTGGCACTGGTCTCGAAAACCGTCTCCGGAACGGACAATTTTCGACAAGCATAACCGTTCATAAACCATGACATGCGCAAGGTCCGGCTCGACGGCGCCCATCAGGGTGCATCTGCTAATCGGAGTTCGCGCAGACCATGTTCCGCAACAGCAAATGGGCCCTGCCCCTGATCGCTTCCCTCCTCACGACCGCCTGCGGTGGCGGTGGCGGCGGTGGCGGCGTGGGCTCGACCCCGACGCCGGCCGGAACGCCGACGCCTGCTCCGACGCCTACGCCTACGCCTACGCCAACACCCACTCCGACTCCGACGCCGACGCCGACGCCGACACCGACACCGACACCGACGCCCACGGTGCCGGCGGACAATTCCGGCGCCAATACGAGCCTGATGGGAACGCTGCTGAGCGAGCGGTTCGACAATGATGCCGTCAACGCCTCGGCCCGCTTCCATGCGGACGAGCGCCCGGTGGAGAACGGCACGGCCGGCTCGGGCACGCTGACCATCGCCTATGACGCGATCACGAAGAGCTACACGGTGAGCACCGCCGGCCGCACCGCCACATTCGCGCCGGCCGATCTCGTCGTATCGGGTTCGTCGGCCTTCACCAGCTTCGAGAAGATCGGCAGCACCAGCGAGGCGCTGACCCTGACCCGGCCGGGCACGTCCGGCGCGCTCACCTACAAATATGTGGGTGGCGGCGCCTGGGAGCGAGCGACCATCTCGGGCGATCAGCTCGACTTCACATATGATCCATTCACTTATGGCGTGGAGACGCCCGACGCCACGCTCGTGCGCAGCGGCACGGCCTTCTATGCCGTGAGCCTCGTCGGCGCGCGTGCCATGGAGGCGCCTTATGCCATGGCCGGCTCCGGCGAGATGCAGGTCGACTTCGGCAGCGGATCGCTGAACAGCAGCGGTGTCCTCACCAGCATCGATGTGGATACCGGGCTCATCAAGAGCATCGGCGTCTTCTTCGGCGAGGCCCGGCTCTCGGCGACGGCCAATGCCTTCTCCGGCGGATTCTATCTGGAGGACGGCAAGCGCTTCACCGGTGGATGGGCGGGCCGTTTCTATGGGCCGAATGTCGATGAAGTCGGCGCCACCTGGAGCCTCGCCAGCGGCGATGGCGAGATCGCGGCGGGCTATATGATCGGCCGCAAGGACGACAGCATCACCGGCACCAACGGCACGCTGACCCAGCTGCGCTTCGACGAGACGTTCGAGCACCGCTTCAGCCAGCTCAGTTTCACCGACATCGGCGGCGGCAACAGCGCAGCGAGCCCGCCGGACCTGCTGCGCTCGGACGCCGAGATCCGTTACAACGCCGCGAGCCACAGCTTCTCCTATCTGGACAGCGGCCGTGGCATCGACACGCAGTTCGACCCGGGCGATCTGGTCGCCAGCGAATCCAACCACAGCCTCTCGGTTTACAAGATCACCGGCGGGGACGGACGCGACTACAAGCTGACGCTCAACCGGGCCGGCGCGGGCAATCCCGCCATCACGCTGAGCTATGCGAGCTTCGGCCGCTGGGAGCGCCCCCAGAGCGCGGGCGCGGACCGTATCGACCGCTGGTTCACCTGGGGCATCCGCACGAACGGTTTCCAGATCCCGAGCGGCACGGGCACTTATAGCGGCCAGCTTATGGGCTCGGCCGCGAGCCACAGCGGCGGCGCGACCTATTCGCTGAGCGGCACCAGCAGCTTCACCATGGACTTTGGCGCCGGCAGCTTCACCGGCTCGCTCAACCCCATCGGCAAGAACCTGGCCGACGGCACCACGCGCGACTTCGGCACGTTCAACTTCAATCGCGGCATGATCGACCTGGATGCGGGCCTCACCGCGGACATCGTGAACGGCAGCAACGCCTATCTCGGCTTCTTCGAGGGCGCGCTCTATGGCCCGACGGGTTCGGAAGTGGCCGGCACCTTCGGCATGCAGACCACGAACACGGACAATGGCGGCGCCACGCCGTCGAGCACGGTCTATCTGAACGGCGCGATCGTCGGCACGCGAAATTGAACGAACCGGCTCGTCGTCGGTAATAGGGCGTATGAACCGTCCCGCCAAAGTCCTCGGGCTGCTCGGCGCGCTCGCGCTCTCCTCCCCCGCCCTTGCGCAAGGCGAGGGCGGCGCGGCGCCGCGCGTCTCCAGCGACGGCACCGCGCTGACCGGCCTCAGCGCCGCCCAGCTGTTCGACATTGCCGATCAGGCACGCGTCGCCGGGCGCATCGAAGATGCCGAAGCCATTTATCTGGCGCTCTCGCGCGACCCGCAGATCGAGATCCGCTCGGAAGCGCGCTTTCGCCTCGGCCTCCTGCTCGCCGGGCAGAAGCGCTATACCGACGCGGCGCTCGCTTTCCGCGCCATATTGGACGAACAGCCGGAGGCGACGCGCGTCCGCCTGGAGCTGGCGCAGGTGCTCGCGTCCATGGGGGATGAGGGCGGCGCCCGCCGGGAGCTGCGCCAGGCGCAGGCCGCCGGCTTGCCGTCCGAGGTGGCGCAGGTGGTCGATCGCTTTGCGGCGGCGCTGCGCTCCAACCGGCGCTTTGGCGGCAATGTCGAATTCGCCTTCGCGCCGGACAACAACATCAATCGCGCGACTCGCGCCACCACGCTGGACACGCCGCTCGGCGAGTTCGTGCTCTCGGACGATGCGCGCGAGCAATCCGGCCTCGGCGCTCATGTGACCGGGCAGGTCTATGCGCGCCTTGCCCTTGGCGACGGCTTCACGCTGGTGCCGCGCCTCTCGGGCGATGGCACCTTCTACGGCAAGAGCCAGTTCAACGATCTGGCCGGCAGCGCGCTGATCGGCGTGGAATGGCAATCCGGCCGCGCCCGCATCATCCCCTCCGCGGGCATGACCTGGCGGACCTATGGCGGCCGCGCCTTCTCCCGCACCACGACGGCGGACCTGCGCTGGACGCACCGCATCGGCGCGCGCGCGCAGTCCGACATCGGCTTCTCCTATGGCCGCACGCATTATCTGCGCAACGCGATGCAGGATGGCGACCTGTTCAGCCTGAACGCGGGCGTGGAGCGCGCGCTCTCCGCCCGCACCGGCATCGGGCTGTCCTTCAACATCCAGCGCCAGACCGCGCGCGACCCGCAATATGCGACGACCGCGGGCGGCAGCACGCTGCTCGGCTGGCGCGAGATGGGCAAGCTGACGGTCTTCGCCAATGCGACCATCCGGCGGCTCGAATCGGACGCGGACTATCTTGGCCTGCCGACGCTCGGCCGCCGCAAGGAATGGTATCTGCGCGGCGGCATGGGCGCGACGTTCCGCCAGATCGAAGTCGCAGGCTTCTCGCCGGTCACCCGCTTCTCCTACGAGCGCAACATCTCGACGGTCGAGCTGTTCGATTATCGCCGCGCGACGGTCGATGTGGGCATCACCCGCGCCTTCTAAGCGCTCTCACTGGAGGCTCATGGCGAACTGCCCGGCGCCGCTGCGGCCCGGCTCGAAGCCAAGCGTGCGGTAGAAATCCTGCGCCCGGCGATTCTCGGGAGGCGCGCCCACGGCCAGAAAGGCGCAGCCCGCCTCCCGCCCATAAGCGCGCGCGGCCCCCACGAGCTGCTTGCCGAGCCCCAGCCCCCGCGAGCTTTCCAGCACGAAGACGTGGCGCAAAGCGAGTTCCCGCTGGCTGGGCTGCGCGCGGTCGATGTGAGTCATCAGCGCATAGCCCACCACATAGCCGAAGCGCTCGACGACAAGCCCGTGCAACGCGGGCGCAGGCCCGAACAGGTCCGCCTCCAGCCCGGCAGCGTCGATCGCCGGCGCATCGCCATGATGGCGGGCGAGCCGCGCCATGAGGCCGGAGACGACCGGCACGTCATGCCGCTCCATCGGCCGAACCCGGCCGCGCGCTTCGATGATATCCTGAGAAATTATCACAGTGGCCTCCATGCTGGCCGCCACTGAAAAGTCTGGTTTCGATACCGCTCAGCGGCGGCATCGGTTCAAAACAGGATCGAACGAGCCGCGTCTATGTCAGACGGGGCCAATAAAAGGTCGCGGTGGCGAGGCGTTCGATCATGGCGGGCGATGTGCGCCGTGCGGGCGCGCGAGTCAAGCGCGGCGGCACAGCGGTCGCTTCCAAGGCATGGTGACGCCATGCCGCAAAGCGTGTAACGGCCCCCTCATGACCCGCCGCCTGCTCGCGTCCATCCATGATGTCAGCCCGTTGTTCGAAACACAGGTCGACATGCTGTTCGCCCGCCTGTGCCGCCTGCTCGGCAGCCCGCGCATGGCCATGCTCGTCGTGCCCGATTTCGAGGACAAGGCGCCGCTCGCGCACAGCCCGGCCTATGCGCGCAAGCTGCGCGGCTGGGCCGACGCGGGCGTGGAGATGTTCCTGCACGGCTGGTGCCACCGCGACGACGCCCGCAAGCGCGGCTTCATGCAGAAGCACATGACCGCCGGCGCGGGCGAGTTCGCGCAGCTGAGCCGGGACGAGGCCGTCCGCCGCCTGACGGAAGGGCGCAAGATCGTGGAAGATGCAATCGGCCGGCCCGTCACCGGCTTCATCGCGCCGGCCTGGCTCTATTCGCGCGAGAGCCTGGACGCGCTGCGGGACACGGGGTTCGCGCTCGCGGAAGATCATCTCAAGGTCTGGCAGCCGACGACCGGGCGCATCGTGGCGCACAGCCCGGTCATCACCTGGGCGAGCCGCACGCCGGGGCGTGTGCGCTCCTCGCTGATGGTCGCCGCCGCCGCGCGGGCCGCGCCCTGGGCGCTGCGCAATGCGCGCATTGCCGTGCACCCCGGCGACACCACCGTCCCGGCCCTGCTCGACAGCATCGACGCGACCTACGGCAAATTCGTGCGCACCCACACGCCCGCGCGCTACGCTGACCTGCTGAACTGATGCCGGGGAAACGCGCGCCGCTCGTCCTGAGCGTGCTCCACAGCCTGGAACCGGGCGGCGTGGAGCGCGATCTGCTCCGCTTCACCAAGGCCTGGCGCGACCACGGGCTGGACGCGCGCATCGCGCTCGGCCGCTGGGAGGGCCGGCTGGAGGAAGAGGCGCCGGACGTGCCCTACATCATCCCGCCCAAGGGCCGGCTCGCCAAGATCGACACCGAGAGCCTGTGGATGATGCAGCAGCTCCCCGCCATCGTGCGGCAGGTGCGCCCGGACGTGCTGTTCTTCCCCAGCAACGGGCTGATGGCGGTGGCCGCGGTGACGAAGCTCCGCATGGGCAAGCAATGCCCGCCCATCGTGCTGCGCCCCAGCAACAGCCTGGACGAGCGCCACAGCAGCCCATTGCGGCGCCGCCTCAGCCGGATGGTGATGCACGCGCACAGCCGCATTTATGATGCCGTGGTGGCAATGGCGGAGCCGGTGCGTGACGAGATCATCCTGGAAATGGGCGTGCCCCCCGAGCGGGTCGTGACGATCAACAATGCCTCGATGACTGCCGCCGTCGCCGCCCGCCTCGCCGCCGAGCGTGACGCGGCCGTGCGCGATCACCCCGGCCGCCATTTCCTCGGCGTGGGGCGGCTCGCGCCGCAGAAGAATTTCGCGATGCTGCTCGATGTGTTCGCGCGGATCGCCCGGCCGCAGGACCGGCTGACCATCGTGGGCGAAGGGGCGGAGCGCGGCGCGCTGGAGCAGCAGGCCCGCGCGCTCGGCATCGCGCATCAGCTCGCCTTGCCCGGCCATTGCGATCCCCTGCCCTTCTTCGCGCAGGCCGACGCCTTCGTCCTCTCCTCCGACTTTGAGGGCGTTCCGGCGGTGGTCGCCGAGGCGCTTGCCGCCGGCATCCCCATCGTTGCCACGGACTGCACCGTGGCCCTGCCGATGATGATCGAGCAGGTCGGCCGGCTGGTGCCCATCAAGGATGTCGGGGCGCTGGCGCAGGCGATGGACGCGATCTGCGACGACCCGGTCGATACCGCCAGGATGCGCGCCCGCGCGGCGCAGTTCACCATGGAAGCCACGCTCGAACAATGGGTTGCGCTGTTCGAGCGCGTAGCAAGGATTTAGCTCTTTGATCCCCTCGCGAATATTGCTATCGGCGCCGCAATGCGTTGCCGCGATGACTGAGTGCCAGCTTTGACGATGCAGATTCCAGCACAGTCCGACGACGACGCCTCCAAGGATCCGCTGCCGCTTCCGGTAAAGCAATCCTCGTTGTGGGTGTGGATCACGCCCGCGCTGTCCATCGCTATCCTGGCGGTGGTGGCGTGGCATTTCCGCACGCTCGATTTCGCGCAGATACGCGCGGCCGTGCCGACCAACCCGCTGTTCTGGCTGGCGTTCTTCGCTTATTATTTCACCGGCCTCACCATCGATTTCGCCATCTTCCGCTGGCTCTGGGGCATCCCGCTCGAAGGGCTGGTCGCGCTCGCGCGCAAGAATGTCGGCAATGAGCTGATCGTCGACTATCTGGGCGAGGCCTATTTCTACAGCTGGGCGCGCAAGAAGGTGAAGATGGAAGGATCGCCCTTCGGCGCGGTCAAGGACGTCGCCATCCTCTCGGCGGTGGTCTCGAACCTCTTCACGCTCGCCATGCTTGCGCTGGTCTATCCCTATGCGCAGAGCCTGAATCTGGGCGTCGCCAGCTCCACGCTGGCCGCCTCGGTGGGGATCATCACGTTGGTCTCGCTGCTCGTCGCCCTGTTCGGCAAGCGCATCTTCAGCCTCTCGCGCAAGCAGCTGCTCGGCATTTCGGCCCTGCATTTCCTGCGCCTGCTGCTCAGCAACGGCCTGCTGGCGCTCGCCTGGAGCCTGGCGCTGCCCAATGTCGCGCTGGGCTGGTGGCTGGTGCTGGCGACCGCCAAGATGCTGCTCGGCCGCCTGCCGCTGATCAGCAACAAGGACGTGATCTTCGCGGGCGTCGCCGTGCTGCTGGTCGGCCATGACACGGAGATCCAGATCCTGATGGCGCTCATCACCACGCTGATCCTGCTCACGCACCTCACCATCGGCGCGGCGCTGGCGGTCGGCGATCTGGTGACCATCCATCCCAAGGCCAAGGAAGCGCGCGGATGAGCGCAGGGACCGGGCTCCACCTCGCCCCGACCTCGCCGAGCGCCGACTGAACCGCATGCGTATTGTCGATGTCGCCGCTTTCTACACGCCCTTCGGCGGCGGGGTTAAGACCTACATAGATCGCAAGCTGCTCGCGGGGCCGGCCGCCGGGCACGAGATCATCGTGGTTGCGCCGGGCCCGGGCTACCGCGTGGAGGATCGCGGGCCCAAGGCGCGCGTGGTCTACATCAAGGACCCGCAATTCCCGCTCGACCGGCGCTATCATTATTTCCGCGACGTCGAGACGCTCTACAAGACGCTCGACCAGCTGAAGCCGGACATCGTCGAGGCCTCCTCGCCCTGGCGCAGCGCCCGGCTTGTGGGCGAATGGCCCGGCAAGGCGCCCCGCGCGCTCATCATGCATGCCGACCCGATGTCGGCCTATGCCTATCGCTGGTTCGACCCGATCTTCCCGCGCAGCGTGATCGACCGGGGGTTCGCGACCTTCTGGCGGCATCTCCAGCGCATGGACCAGCTGTTCGACGGATCGATCACGACCGGCGAGGACCAGACCAACCGGCTGCTCGCGGGCGGCATGAACCGTGTCGTCACCAATCCCATGGGTGTGCAGCCGGGCATCTTCTCGCCGGAATATCGCGACGAAGGCCTGCGGGCACGGCTGCTGGCGCGCTGCGACCTCGATCCGTCCGCGACGCTGCTGCTGGGCGCAGGCCGCCACGGGCCGGAGAAGCGCTGGCCGATGGTGATTGAAGCCGTGACCATTGCCGGCATCAAGGCGCCGGTAGGCCTCGTGATTGCGGGCGATGGGCGCGACCAGGCCCGTGTGGCCCGCGCGGCCGCGGAGAACCCGCACGTGCACCTCATCTCGCCCGTCTCCGACCGGCACGAGGTGGCGCGCCTGTTCGCAAGCTGCGATGCGCTCATCCATGGCTGCGAGGCGGAGGTCTTCTGCACCGTGGGCGGCGAGGCGCGCGCGGCAGGGCTGCCGCTCATCATGCCCAATCGCGGCGGCGCGGCGGACCATGCCCGGCTTGCCGACGGCTGGCTTTACGAATCCGCCGATCCGCGCTCGGCCGCGCAGGCCATTCTCGACTTCATCGCGACGCCGCGCGAGGACGTGCGTGCCCGCGCGCTGGAACATGCGAAGCATGTGCGCACGATCGACGAGCATTTCGCCGATCTCTTCGCTTATTACGAGGCGCTGGCGCGCAATCCGGTGGTGAAGCGTTAGCGCAGGCGCAATCGCCCCGGCCGGCGGGCCGGTGAAAGCCCGGACGCCGGCGCGGTTTTCACTTCTTCAGCGGACCGAAGCTGAGGAGTCCCGTGCGATACTGCATCGTGATCGAGATGCGCGTCGGCCCGTTACCGGTCGTCGCAGCAGAGGCCTGCGCGGAAGGAAGGCCCATGCGGATCCGGGGATTGTTCGGGAAGCCGCCGCCGTCCGTCGAGAGACCGAACTTGCGGTTCGAATCACGGTCATGCAGCACCATCATCGAATAGGTCCCCGGCCCCGGCGCGCGGATGCACATCGTCACCGGGCCGCTCTGCGGAACGGCCATTTCGGCACGGCGGAAGGGCTTGCCCGCCATGATGACGACATTGTCGTCCTTCACGAAATAATCGTCGTCATTGGGATACAGCTCGACCTTCAGCCGGCCCTTGCGGTCTTTGAGGCCCTCGATCGAGATGATGAAGGCGGGACCGCTTTCATTCGGCCGGCAGCGACCCTCCGCGATGCCGAGATCCGGCGTCGACGGGATGTAGTTGGGCGAGTTTGCCGCGACAGCTGCAGCGAGTAACAGGCTCATCGACATCAATATACTCTCTTCCGGATGGCGTCCGCGTCCGGACGGGCACCATAGGGACGACAACCGCGCCGTCAAACGGACGCGGCACTAAATTGCTTCGCCGCAAATCGCTAGGGGATGATTGTGGCGTCATCTGGACAATGGCAAGGCACGGCTTAACGCAAGGTGGCCGCGCCGGTCAGCTTTTCTTAATCTTCGCGATGGTGCCAGGTGTTGCAGGATGCCTTTCGGACCGACGGCCTGCGCCACCGGCCTTCCGAAGAGGCTTCAGGCGACGAGGCCCAGTTCTGCGTCGGTGGCCGCGTGGCCCCATTTGTCGCGGGGAGGCATGGGGCGGGCGCGCCAGTCGAAGTCGGGCGAGAAGCTGGAGACCGCCCTCCCCTCCGGAATGCGGCCGTTGCCGCCACCCTGGCTATAGTCGTAATAGAGCTTCAGCAGCTCTTCCTTGCTGCGATATTGCGCCGCGGGATGGCTGACGCAGGCCTCGCGCCAGGCGAGCACGCGATCATAATGCGCGGGCACCGCATAATCCTCGTAATATTCGAGGAACCAGAGGCGCTTGAACATCGGCGTCATGGCGACTTCCGCCCAGCCGAAGCGATCCTCGAACAGGAAGGCCTTGCCGGTCGCATAGCGCTTGAGGAAAGTATCGATCTTGCCGAATTCGGCGTCGACGGCCGCCTTCATCTCATCACGCTTTGCCGGATCGCGATTGAGGATCATGCGGTAGCCTGCGCCGGAGAACGGCCCGGCGAGTTCGGCCAGCATGCCCTCCACGGCGTGATGGAACGGGTCCGGATGCGCCACGGCGGGTTCGGGATAGCGCTGCTCAAGATAGCGCAGGATGACCATGCTTTCCTTGAGGCTCTCGCCATTTTCCACATCGAGCAGGGGCAGCGAGGTGGTGCCCCCGGTCTTGGCCAGCAGCCAGTCGGGGCGCTGCTTGGAGATGTCGATCTCGACATCGTTCAGCGCCAGCCCCTTCAGCTCCAGCATGATCTCCACCCGCTCGGAAAAGGGGCAGCCGGGAATGTGGTAGATGGTGAGTTGCTGGGTCATTTGCGTCCCTTTCCTGCTCCCCTCCTCTTCAGAGGAGGGATTGGGGGTGGTGTGGCAACGGTGCGGCGAAATACTTGCTTCGCAAGCGATGCGTGCCGCATCGCGACCACCCCTGCCCCTCCACTGAAGAGGAGGGGTAACGTTAGCTCAAGACTTCTCCGCCACGCGCTCGGGCATCTTTGTTGCAGCCGGCCCGGTGTTGACCCGCTGGCCGCCCGCGCCTGCCGGGCCGGTCTGCGGCACGAAGGGCTCGGGATCGCCCTCGCGCAGTTGCAGGCCGAAGAG
>JAFKLU010000087.1 GCA_017304105.1 Sphingomonadales bacterium | reverse complement strand
TCTGCTTGCCGTCCGCGCTGGCCAGTTCCCGGCCGCCGGCCTGAAAGCTGCCCTGCTTTTCGATCAGGAGCGGCGGCGGGGCAGCGAGCGCCGCCACACCGGCGCACAGGGCGGCGGCGACCACCGCGCCCCGCGCGACGACTCCCCAAAGCCGCGAGCAAGGGCGCGATACATCTCCCGACATGCAGACCTCCCACAAGAGCTCAGAACCTGAAGCGCACGCCCCCAAGGATCATGCGCCCAACGCGATCATAGAAGGGCGCACCGGCGGCGGACGCTGCCGTGACGACCTGCGGTGTGATCGGCGGATCACGATCGAACAGATTGTTGACCTTGGCAAACAATTCCACCTGATCGACAATCTTGTATCCGGCACTCAGATCCACATAGGTCCGGCCGCCCACGCGATTATTGTTGATGCTGTTGTTGCCGCCGCCCTCGGTGTAGAGGTTGTTGTAGAGCCCGCCCTGCACATAGCGCACGAGCGCGCCGACGTTGAAGCGGTCCGTCCGGTAATCGAGCGACACGTTGCCGCGCCAGTGCGGAATGCCGGTCGACTGGCCGGTCGTGCCCGCCAGTTCCCCGCTGTTCGAGCTGTAGAGCTTGCCCACATAGTTTGCCAGCGCCCGCGCGGTCAGCCGGCCATCGCCCAGCGACATGGAATAAGCCGCTTCAATGTCGAGGCCGTTCGTCTCGAACTTCGCGGCGTTGAGCAAAGTCGCCTGCACGCGGGTGATGATGTTGGTCGTCGGATCGCGCGTGATGGCGCTGCACAGCGACGCCAGCCCGCCGAAGCAACCATCGACCACCTGCTGCCCGGTCAGCGCCAGGATCGCGTCATCAATGCTGATCGAATAATAATCGACCGAGACGTGGAAGCCGCGCAGCGCCGTTGGCTCCACGATGACGCCCACGGTGTAGGTCTTGGCCTTCTCCGGCTGGAGGGCGGGGTTGCCGCCCGTGAGCACCGGCGGTGTGCCGGAACGCGAGGGCGTGAAGAACGGATCGATGATCACCGGAATGCCCTGCGCCTGCCCCGAGAACAGCTCGTTCACATTGGGCGCGCGAATGTCGCGGGAGATCGTGCCGCGGAAGCGCAGGCCATCAACCGGCGTGTAATTGGCGCCGACCTTCCAGGTGGTGACCGTGCCGCTCGTGCTATAGTCCGTAACGCGGACCGCGCCGTTCACGTCCAGGTTGCTCGCTAGCGGCACCCCGCGCAGCAGCGGGACGCCGACTTCCGCAAACGCCTCCTTGACGTTGTATTTGCCGCTGAGCGTCTGGGCGTTGATCTGGCGCCAGCCATTGGCCTGCGAGATCGGGTCGGACGTCTGCCGGACCGATTCCGTGCGATATTCTGCGCCAATCGCGATGCGCACCTCGCCGGCGGGGAGCGCGAAGGGCGAGCCATTGAGGCTGGCCGCGAAGACATTCTGGCGCTGGCGGCCACGCAGCATGGACGTGCCCGTGTAATAGTTCACTGCGGCCGCACTGATCGATCCCGCGCCGAACACATTGGCCGGCACGCAGGCGGGATCGTCATTGGTCGTGCTCGCATCGGCATTCACGCGGCACACCGGCTGGCCGGTGGTCGGGCTGATGATCGAATCGACGGCTTTCAGCCAATTGGCATTGATGCGGTTGTTGGCATCGTCGCGCGCATAGCTGTTGCGCGTGAGCTGGGCGTAAGCGTTCCAGTGCCAGTCATTGCCGAACCGCCCTTCTGCGCCAAATCCATAGCGCCGCACCGTCGTGATCGTCGTGGTGTTGAACACGCCATCCTCGCCGTTGAGGCGGCCGATGGTGAGGTTGCTGCCCACCGGGATCAGCGCGCGGATGCTCGCCGGGAGAAAGGCATTGTCCCGCCGGATGACGAGATTGCCCGGGTCCGGATTTTCAAGCTGGTCGGCATAGGCCTCGCTGCGCGCCCACAGCACATCGGCATAGAGGGAGGTATTCCCGTCGACGTCGAAGGTGGCCTTGCCGAAGCCGGAATAGCGCGTGTAGCGCGGCGTGATGTTGGCGTTGGCCATGAGCGTGGCACCATCACCGCCGGTCATGAAGGTCGTGCCGACATTGGTGCCGTAGTTGAACGGCAGCACCGTGCCGTTCGGGCCGAACTGGATGCCGCGTAGCGCCGGAATGCTGCTCATCGCCGTGACGCCGCCATAGGTCATCTGGCTGACGGTCGATCCCGGCAGGATCAGGCGCTGCGGCTGACCATTGGTGGGCGTGTAGGCAGGGTTGGTGAGCACCGCATAGTTGTTGCGCCCCCAATCCCGTGTGGATTGGTCGAGCTGGCCGGTATTCCGATAGAAGTCGCCCGCAGCCACGATGTGGAGCCGCCCAAGCGCCTTGCCGACGGCGAGCGTCGCGCTCGGCTGATAATGGTCGTTATGCGTGGTCTGGCCATATTGCATGCTGCCCTTGATGCCCTCGAGCCGGGAATCCAGCGTCATATTGACCACACCGGAGACAGCATCCGAGCCATAGGCCGCCGATGCGCCGCCCGTCACGATCTCGATCTTGCTGATCAGCACGGCGGGAATGACGCTCACGTCGACGCCGCCGCTGGGATCCGTCGCGGCGAACCGGCGCCCATCGAGCAGCAGCAGTGTCCGGCTCGATCCCAGACCGCGCAAATCCAGATTGCTCGCGCCGATCGGGGCGCTGGCCTGGCTGTTATTCTGGTTGAACCGCAGCGCCGGAATGTCCGCCATCAGGTCTGTCACGGACCGGATCGCCTTGGTCTCAAGATCCTGCGCGGTGAGCGAGGTGACCGGCGTCGGCGAGGAAAAGCCCGCGAGCCGCGTGCCGGTCACGATGATTTCGGACTGGCCCGCATCCCCTTGCGATGCTTCCTCGCTCTGATCTGTGCCGGAAACCTGCGCATGCGCCGGCGCAGCCAGTGCGACAGCCATCCCCAGCAAACTGGCGCCGAACCACGTCGAACCCAGCGGCGTAACACAGGACTTCATCTATTCCCCCCCTAGTCGCATTTCAATTGCCGGAGATTTTTCCGGTCAACCCCAGTTCGCCTACCGGAAAATTTTCCGATAAACAAGCATCTTGGCATTTTCGCGATGAATACCGCGATGATCCGGCATTCTGCGCCCCAACAAAAAGCCCGACTTTCTGCTGTCCGGCAGGCTCAAGCGTAGGAGCCGGGTCGGCAGCCCGCCCCCCCCTTACAGCCCGGCCGCCTTCCGCAAATCCGTCAGCACATCGGCAGGCGCCGCGAGCTTGCCCACTTCCCCCTGCGCAGGTGCGCCAATGCTGATCCACCAGCGAATTGCCGCGACCTGCGCCGGGTCGAGCGGCGTCTTGTTGTTCTTGGGCATGAAGTCGACATGATCGCGCGGCACCGTGATCCGGTGGTAGAGATCGCTGTCCGTCGGCTTGCGGGCGATGATGACCGGCCCGGTTTCGCCGCCCTTCAGCAGCGTGTCGTGATGCACCACGGACAGGCCGCCGCGCTTCTTGTCGTCATTATGGCAGGAGCCGCAGCGATCCCGCAGCGCGGGGGCGACAATGTCCAGATAGATGTCCGCCTTGGCGATATCCGTGACCTTGGGGCGCGGCGCATCCTCGGGCGATGCCTTGCCGCCGCTGGCCATGGACCGGAACGGCCCGGGCGCGAATTCGGTGAGGTAGGTCGATCCATGGGTGAGGTTGCCGCCGAGATGGCCGGTGATGGCGAGCAGGAGCACGATGCCCGCGAGCGGCAGGGGCCAGACACGGGTGAAGAGCGCGGGCGCCTCCAGCCGCCAGGCCCAGATCATCGTGGCCAGCAGGGCAAGCAGCGTCCCCGCCCAGCGATGCTCGTTGACCGCTGGCCCCGTGAAGCCGGGCTCGGAGGCGTGCATATAGCCCAGCGCCACCGTCGCCAGCGCGGTGAGCGCGCCCGCCAGCCAGACCAGCGACATGGCGGGGGCCAGCGCCGCGAACCGGGGATGGCGCGACATCGCCTCCATCAGCACCGCGAGGAGCAGAATGCCGATGGGAAGATGGAGAAGCAGAACGTGGAAGCGGCCGAGAAAAAAGATGAAATCGCTCATTGGCGCGAGGCCTCTCCGGTCATGTGGTTTGCCGCGTGTTGGGCGCAGGCGTTGCTGCCGGCCCGTTTGCGGTCGCCGTGGCCGTGGGCTCGGCCGGTAGCGGCGCCTTCCTGCCTTCGCACTGGAGCCCGCGCTGGGCGCAATATTGCTGGATCAGCGCGATGGTGCTCGGCTTGGCCACCGCCGGCAGCGTGGCGAGGAACACGCCCCGCGCCCATGTCAGCGCCGTGCGCCCCTGATCGTCGGCCTGATCCAGCTTCGCGCCATGCTCGACGAGGAAGCGCAGGATCTTGTCCGCACCCCGATTGGCCGCGCCGTGCAGCGCCGTCACCTTCATCGAGTTCATCGCATTGACGTCCTGCCCGAAGGACATGCACAGCTTGATCGCCTCGATCAGCTGGTCCTCGCCCTCGTCATAGGTCTGATAATAGACCCAGTTGACGCCGGCGGCCGCCATGAGCGGCGTGGTGCCGCGCAGCGTCGCGATGTTCGGGTCGGCCTTGTAACGCAGCAGCAGCTTCATCGTCGCCACGTCGCCCGAGAGCGCCGCGCGCAGGAACGGGGTCTGCCCGGTAAAGTCCACCCAGGAGAGCGAACCGCCCTGCATCAGGAAGTTGCGCGTGGGCGGATATTCGCGCAGGCGGGCATTGGGATTGGCGCCCTTCCTGAGCAGCAGTTCGATGACCTTGAGCACCGCTGGCCGATCGACATCATGCGTGCCTGAGGTGTCGCTCGGATATTCGAGCTTGCGCCACTCCACCGCCGACCAGAGCGGCGCGCGACCATAGAAATCGTCCGCGTTCACATTGGCGCCGCGCTCGATGAGCCAGGTCGCGATGTCCATATGGCCATTGAGGATCGCCATCAGCAGCGGCCGAACGTTGTTGGCCTCGGCCTGCTCGATGGAGGCGCCGGCGTCCGCCAGCATCCGCACCGTCTCCAGGTCTCCTGCCCGGGCCGCATAGAGCATCGGCGTCATGCCGCCGGGCACCGCGGCGCGCTGGCCCTGCGGAGGAACGCCGCCGCGCACGATGCCGTCGCCATGCGAGCCATTGCCGAAGCCGGGCGGAATGAAGCGCGGCGTCGGGCCGACCTTCGTCGTTGCGTCGATCTTCGCGCCCGCCTCGATCAGGCGCCGGGCCACGTCCGGGTGCTTGTACCAGCCCGCCAGCATCAGCGGCGTCACCTGATGGTCGGGGTCGCTGGCGTCCACCGCCGCGCCGGCCTTGAGCAGCCGATCCACGATCTCGACCGACCCCTGCCGCGCCGCCATCATCAGCGGCGTTTCGCCGCGCTTGTCCGCCGCATCCGGCCTCGCGCCCGCACGCAGCAGGATCTTCGCGAGGTCCGCATCCCCTTGCGCGCTTGCCAGATGCAGCGCGGTGAGGCCGAGGCGGCTGGCGCGATTGACGTCGGCGCCATGATCGATGAGCCGCTTGAGCATCGCCGCATCCGCATAATGCGTGGCCCACATCAAGGCGGGCGTGCCATCCAGGCTCGGCCGGTTCGGATCGGCCCCCTCCTCCAGCAGACGGCGCACGCCGTCCCGGTCACGGTTTCGCGCCGCCTCGGCCATGCGCAGGCCGAGCGCGCTCGCCTGTTCCGGCGGCAGCGCGGGTGCGCGCGGGGTGAGGGCCGCCACCGCGAGCGCGATGACGGCGAGGACGACCAGCAGCAGGAGGCCAAGCGCGACGGGGCGCGGCCGCGATATCCTAGATATCCACGGTGCCTGTGCTGTCGCCGAATTTATCGACATTGACGTTGGCTTTCTGAAGCATTGCGAGAAGGAGGTTCGAGACCGGCGTCTTGTGAGCGGTGCGGATGTGGCGATTGCCCTTCACCGCGCCGGCGCCGCCGCCCGCGAGCACGAGCGGCACCGGATCATGATTGTGGACGTTGCTGTCCGCCATGCCGCTGCCCCACATCAGCAGGCTGTTGTCGAGCAGCGTGCCGTCGCCGTCCGGCGTGCTGCGCATCTTCTCGAGAAGATAGGCGAACATGCTGACATGATAGGCGTTTAGCTGGGCGAGCTTGTCCTTGTTCGCCTGAATGTTGCTGTGGTGCGAGAGCGGGTGGAACGCCTCGCGCACGCCGCTCTTGGGGTAGATCGCATTGCTGTTCTCGACCGCAAGCATGAAGGTCGAGATGCGCGTCATCTCGGTCTGCCAGGCGAGCACCTGCAGATCGAACATCATCTTGATGTGATCCTCGAAGTCGCTCGGTATGCCCACCGGCGTCGGCGGCAGGTCCAGGTCGCCCTCCATCTGCTCGCCGGCGAGGGCGATGCGCCGCTCCACCTCGCGCACGTCGGTCAGATACTGGTCGAGACGCTGCCGGTCGGTGGCCGGAAGATCGCGCTGGAGGCTCGCGGCTTGGCCCACCACGCCATCGAGAATGCTCGCGGCCTGCTGGCGACTGGCGGCGCGGGCGTTGGCATCCTTGCCGTCGCCGAACAGCCGCTCGAACACCACTTGCGGATTGCGCTCCAGCGGCAGCGGCGTGTGCTCGTCCCACCAGGCGAGGCTGTCGCGATAGGCGCAGCTCCACCCCTCGCCACAAGTCGAGGAACTACCCTCCAACCCGAGCTCCAGCGAGGGCAGCGGCGTGTCCTGACCGATATGCCGCACAGCGACCTGATCGGCCGTCACGCCCAGCCGGTTCTCGTTCTTGTGCATCGCCGCGCCGCTCAGATAGCTGGCGCAGCTGCTCGAATGATTGGCGGCGGCAGAGGCGTCCTCGGTATAGGCCAGCGGCAGCGCCATGCCGCTCACCACGTTGATCCGGTCCCGATAGGGTTCGAGCGAACGCAGCGTGGGCGACATGGCGAAGTTGGCGCCCTCCGTCGCCGGGGTCCACTTGTCCATCACCGCGCCGTGCGGGACGTAATAGAAGCCGAGCCGGGTGCGCTTCGCCGCGCCGGACTGGCTGACGGCGGCAGGCAGCATGGACTCCAGGAAGGGCAGCGCCAGCGCAACGCCACCCATGCCGCGCAGCAGCGTGCGGCGGGACAGGTGCCTCTTGGTGATATAGTGCATCTCACTCAACCTTTCTGACGGCCCGCGACACGCCGGCCGCCGTTCAGACCTTGATCAGCTCGACTTCCAACCCATCCGGATCGGTGAAGCGCAGGCGGCTGTTGCTCGCGCCCGCGCCTGCCCTGGCCCCCAGCGCCGTCAGCCCCGATCCCACTTTGGCCGCATCGTAAGGCCCGACCCGGATGCCCACGCGCTTGAAGCCGGTGTCGCCGCCCTCGGCCTTGGCCAGCCGGATCGTGGTGTCGTCCGCGCGATACCAGACCTCGCCGGACTGGCCGGCGCGCGTGCGGGCGAAGAAGCGGTCGTAAAATTGGGTGGCGCGGCCAAGATCGGCGACGCGCAGCAGCACATGATCCATGCCGTAGGGCTGCACGAGGCCATAACCGCGCCCGAGGATGCGGTCCGCAGGGATATTGGTGTCGGTCAGGCCGGCCGGGTCCTTGAGCAGCTGGAGGCCGATCTTGTCCGGGTCCATCACCAGCCCCCGCCCGCCGGGCGTCATGCCGGCCGCCGCGATGGCGGCATTCATCTTGTCGCGGTCATAGCCCTCAACCGTGACGCAATAATGGTCCATGAAAGGCTTTGGCACGTCGTTGCGGCTGCCAATGGCGATGTAGGCCTTGCCGATCATCACATAGTAGCGCAGCGGCGGCTTATCCTCCTTGAAGAGGCCATGCCCGAACACCGAGCAATAGAAAGTGGCGCACTTCGTCACATCCGGCACGACCATGGCGAAATGCTCAAGGCCCGTCGTGATGAGCGGCAGTTCATCCCCTCTCGGCTCGGCGGCCACCGCCGCGCTCCAGGCGCCTGCCACCAGCGGCGCGCTGGCCGCCGCGAGCAGCAGATCGCGCCGGCTCGGGCTGGGGATATTGTCGGCGTCCATCAGGCAGCTTTCCTCTTCTTGTCCGTCTCTGGCTGCTCGATCCGGGTCGAGCGTGTGGGTGGCCCGATGCGGGCATCCTTGGTGCGCGTCAGGAAGGGCTGGCTTTGCACCACCCCGAGCACGAGCGACACGAAGCGGTTGTTCTGCTGCGCAGAGTCCTTGAGGATCTGCCGCACAGCGGGCATCTCGCGGAACGTCACGGGACGGCCGGTCGCGTATGTCATCAGCTTCGAGACGGCATTGGCCGCGAAGGAGCCGGAGCGCTTCAGCAGGGCATTGCGCAGGTCCGCCGAACCGCGCAGCGGCGTACCGTCGACCAGCTTGCCCGTCGCATCCACCGGGAACGCGCCGTCCAGCGTGCGCCATTTGCCGACCTGATCGAAATTCTCGAGCGAAAGGCCGATCGGGTCCATCATGTTGTGGCAGCTCGCGCAGGCCGGGTTTTCGCGATGCTTCGCCAGCCGGTCGCGCAAGGTCCTGGGCTGCTTGCCGTCCTCGTCCAGATTGGTCTCCACCCCCGGCGGCGGCGGCGAAGGCGGCACGCCAAGGATGTTGTCGAGCACCCAGGCGCCGCGGATCACCGGCGAGGTGCGGTTCGCGACGGAGGTGACGGTGAGCACGCTCGCCTGCCCGAGCAGGCCGCGCCGCGGGCTGTCCGCCGGCAGCGACACCCGGCGGAAATAGTCGCCCTGCACGCCGGATATGCCATAATGCCGCGCCAGCCGCTCGTTGAGGAAGGTGTAGTTGGCGCTCAGCAGCTCGGTAATCGGGCGATTGGCGCGCACGATGTTCTTGAAGAGCAGCTTGGTCTCCTGCGCCATCGCGAAGCGCAGATTATCGTCGAAATCCTTGCTGTCGCGCTCCGCGCTGTCGAGCTGCTGGAGGTGGAACCACTGCTGCGCGAAATTGTTGACGAGCGCGTCCGAGCGGGGGTCCGCGATCATCCGGCGCACCTGCCGATCCAGCTCCTTGGGATCTGAGAGCCGCCCGCTGGCGGCCGACGCCATCAACTGATCGTCCGGTATGCTGCTCCACAGGAAGAAGGAGAGACGCGAGGCCAGCTCGATCGGCGAAATGGCGTAGATCGCCCCCGGTGCCGTGTTCGCGGGCTCATATTCGGCCTTGTAGAGGAAGCGCGGGTCGACCAGCACATAAGCGAGGGCGCGCTGGACGCCGGCCTCGAAATTGCCCGCCTGACGGCCCTGATCGTAATAGCGCATGAGCAGGTCCATCTCCGGCGCCTGCTCGGCGATCGGGCGGCGGAACGCGCGGCTCGCCAAGCGCGCCACGATCGTCCGGGCGCAGGTCCGCTCCTCATAGGGCTTGCTGGGATAGCAGGAGAAGATTTTGTCCCGGCTCACCGTGCGGCCCACGCCCTTGACGTTGAACGGCCCGTTGACCGCCACGTCCAGGATCGCGCCGCGCACATTGTAGGTCGAATAGATGTCGTCCACGCCCGGCCCGATGTCCGCATCGCGCAGGGCCGCCGTGACCGGATAGGTGCCGGCGCGCACACGCACCCGCGCCTTGCCATCCTTGTCGACCGGGAACGCCTTGCCCGCCACGGTGAGGTCCACCTTGGGCATCTTGCCCTGGCCGAACTTCTGGAACAGCGTGCTGCCGGGGCCGAGGCGCACCTCGATCACATAATCCCCCTCAACCGGGAACAGCACGTCGGTGCGCATCCCGCCCCGCGTGCCGAGCGGCAGGCCCTCGATATAGCCCGCATTGTTGAGCTTGTGCGGCACGGTGAACACGCGCCGGGACGACATCATGCCCGGATCACCCACCGCAAGGCGGCTGATCTTCATGCCCGCATTGAGATAGCCCTGCACGAGCGCCGGGGAGGTGGTCAGCACCTCGCCGATATTGTCGAAGCCCTTCACGGAGGGGTCAGGCGGCAGCAGGGTCGTCACATCGACCTGCAAGCCCAGCAGATCGCGGATCACATTGCCATATTCGGTGCGGGTCAACCGGCTCAGCACCGCGGGCGCCGGCGCGGGCTGTGCGCCGTCGAGCTTCGTGGTGATCGCGCGGATCATCTCCATGGCCTCGGCGTCGCTCGGGCGGGGCGCGCCCGCCGGGGGCATCATGCCGCTCATCAGGCGGCGCACGGCGGCTTCCCACTTCTCGCCATCGCGGCCGGGATGCGCGAGGCTCATCTCGTCAAAGGCGATGCCGGCCGTCTTTTCGACGCTGTCATGGCAGCTCATGCAATATTTGCCGATGAGCGGATCGGGCGCCTTGGCGAGCATCGTCGACTGGGAGGCGGCCGTGCCTTCCCCCGTTTGCACCGGAAACAGGAACGCCAGAGCGCCCAGCAGGAGCACGGCCCCGGCGACCACGAGATGCCGGATACCGCGCCCGCCAGCCGCGATCGCGCCGCGGTCGGCGTCGCGCCAGAGGTAGTCCTGGAACTGCGCGGCAGAAACATGCTTCATCTGCGCCTTCCCCTCCCCTCGCTCCAGCGCCGGAATCGCCCGACTCTTTTTTACCGAAAAAATTTCCGGCATTTGCTATGATGCGGTTTGCGTCTTGTCAAGCGACGAGGGTTGCGCATGTAGCAGGGGACAAGGCAGACGGCCGTCCGCAGCGGAGGGGACGCCGACCCGCGTCGAGCGTGTCCATGGCCGAGGTCGAGTGGAGGAATGCAGTGAGCAAACGCGACAGCGACGATGAATTCATCCCTTCTCTGGAGAAGGGGCTCGCCGTCATCGAACTGTTCAGCTCCAAGCAACCGGAATGGACGCTCAGCCAGATTGCGCGGGAGCTGAAGATCACGCCGGGCAGCACCCGCCGCATCCTGCGCACGCTGGAAGTGCTGGGCTATGCCGTGGCGAACGAGGGTCGCTTCCGGCTGACCGCGCGCGTGCTGAGCCTCGGCTTTGCCTATCTCTCGTCCCTGCCCTTCTCCGAGGCGGCCAAGCCGGTGCTGCGCGAGCTGGCGCACAGGCTCAGCGTCAACTGCATCATCGCCGTGCTGGACGAGCGCGAGATCGTCTATGTCGCGCGCGAGACCCACAAGGAGTTCGGCCACCATTATGTGCACGTGGGCGCCCGCTTCCCGGCTTATGCCACGGCGCCCGGCAAGGTGCTGCTCGCCGCCCTGCCCCCGGAGGAGCTGGAGCGCCGGCTGGAGGGCTGGAAGATCGAGGCATTCACGCCCAACACCGTGCCATCCATGGACGCGCTCCGGGCGGAACTGGAGGAAACCCGCAAGCGCGGCTGGGCCATCAACAATCAGGAAATCTTCCTCGGCCAGCGCTCCATTGCCATCCCGCTGACGATCGGCGGGGCGCAGACGGCCTCCATCCTCGCGGCGGTCGCCTCGACGCTGCTCTAGGACGCCCGGTACCGGCGGCATGGGCGGAATTCGCCGCCGCCGTGCGGCTCCGCCCAGCCCGGCCCGCGCCGGGTTGCAATGCCAGCGCGCCTCGCCTACAAATTGCCGGAATATTTTTCGGTAAATGAGAGGCCCGATCGAGATGACGCAAAAGCCAGCCACTTTTCGGGACCTGCCTCTGCCGGAGATTGACCGCCGCAAGTTCATCGCCGGGCTGGGCGGCGCTGCTGCGGTCGCCGCGATGAGCGCCGAGGCGAAGGCGGACGCGCTCGAGGAGCATCTCAACGATTCGCTCAACGCCGCGACGGCCAGGAAGAAGTTCCCCTCCGTCGCGGAGGTCAACGCGCAGATCAACACACGCCCCTATCGCCGGGGCGTGGGCAAGCTCTTCGCCGGGCAGGAGGGCAATGTCGGCTATCTGCCGGCCATGCCTGCCAATCCCACGCTCATCGATTTCATCCGCCTGCGCCTGGAAGGCTCGCGCGACCATTGCCTGCAGAGCGCCCATCTCGCCAAGAGCCGCGGCATGGATGAGGAAATCATCCTCGCCTGCCTGCTGCATGATCTTCCGATGGCGCTGATGCGCAGCGAGCACGGCTTCTGGAGCGCGCAGCTCTTCGAGCCCTATGTGTCTGAGAAGATGACCTTCGCCATCCGCCACCATGCCTCGCTCCGCTTCTTCCCGGACGAAGAGGCCGGCTACGAATATCCCGATCTCTACCGCACCATGTTCGGCGAGGACTATGTCCCGCCGCCACACGTACAGGCGGAGTACAAGATGGTCCGCGCCCATCGCTGGTACATGGCGCCCCGGCTTGTCACGGTGAACGACCTCTATTCCTTCGATCCGAACGCCAAGGTGGAGCTGGGCGAGTTCGAGGACATTATCGGCCGCCACTTCCGCCAGCCCAAGGAAGGGCTGGGCTTCGATGGCAGCCCGGTGGCGCACATGTGGCGCAGCATCGCCAATCCGGATTCGCCGCTGTAACGGCAGGCTCAAGAGGCACGAGATGCTGCCGTACCGCGGCATCCCGAACCAGTTCGAAGTCCAGGGCACTCACACCGGCAGCGCAGCCTTCCGGCGACAGGACCATGTCCTCCCCTTCTTCGGCCCCTCGTTCTCCTTCGACGGGAAGGGTCGTTGAGCGCTCAGTCGGGAAGCGCAGCATGACCGAGCAGGGCCGACAGCCGCTGCGCGCCCGCCTTCACCGATTCGGCGATGGCCTCCACCCTCTCCGCGTCGAGACGCCTGGCCGGCGCCGTAATGCCTAGGCTGCCGAGCACGCTGCCATCCTCCCGGAAGACCGGCGCCGCCACGCCGGCCGCGTCGAAGACTTCATTGCGATAACGGGCAATCCCGGATGATCGGATCTCGGAAAGGATGTCCACCAGTTCCTCCGCCGACGGATTAGGCAGGCCGCTCAGGGGCGCGATGCCAGGGCGCGAAAGGGCCGCGAGCGCCTCTTCTTCGGGCAGGAAGGCAAGGATCGCACGACCGAGCGATCCCCAGGCGAGCGACAATTCCTCCAGCGGCTCAATGACGAAACGCAGCGGGTGCGGCGTCTGCAGCGTCTCGGCAACGATGGCGATCTGCCCGGCTGGGCTGTAGATGCACAGCGAACAGGTTTCCTCCCACTGCGCCCATAGCTCTTGAATGACTGGGCGCGCGAGCCGGCCGACATCCGCCTGCCGCATGACCAGCGCCGAAATCCTCAAAAACTGCGCGCCGACGCGATAGGCCTGCCCTCCGGCCCGCTCGACGAGCCCGCCCTGCAGCAACGGTTGAAGCAGCCGGTGAACGCTGCTGCGCGGCAATCCGGCCCGGTCGGCGAGATCGCTCAGCGTGAAGCTGCTCTTCCCCTCTGCGATGAGCCTGAGCAGCGCGACGGTCCGTATGCCCGAGCCGCGATCACGATCCTCTTTCACGCCGTTCCTCGAAAATTGCGGGAAGCGCCCCGCGCAACTGCCCTCATACACCAGCCGGGACAGGTCTCAACTAACGCAGGCCTGGCATCGGTCAAGTTAGTTCCGTATTTCGGAATCATAATTCTTTATATCGGAATTTGAGTTGACCGCGCATCCGTTCCCGCATAATCGTGGCCCCATAGTCGCGGCTGGACCGCTGAATGGAGAGGTGCGTGAATGACCGGGTTTCCCGCCCCGTCCTCGGCTCATGATGCGGTTTCGCTGCGGCTTGACTGCGCCCTGTCCGGACGTCGCAGTCTGGACGCAGCAAGGCCCGGCGCGCTTGCTGCACGCGCACCCGCTCCTTCCAGCCAGCGCCGCGTGATCCGCCTTGCCGGACATTCCTTCCAGACATCCCGCCACCACAACCGCCAGCCCGGTTGACCGCGCCCCATCGGAGTTTCTCGTCATGGCCTCTGCCTCACTTAGCGAAACAACCGCCTTGCCCGATCCGATCGTCGCAGGCCTGCCGATGCCGTCGTTCAAGCGCATCGGCGTCGAGCCGATCAGCGGTGCCTGTGGCTGCGAGATTTCCGGCGTGGATCTGCGCGAGCCGCTCGATCCCGAGACTGCCGCGGAGATCATGAAGGCCTTCGAGCACTTCACCGTGATCGTCTTCCGCGATCAGGATCTCACGCCCGAGCAGCACAAGGCCTTCTCGCGCCACTTCGGCGAGATCACCGAATTGCCTCAGGCGCCGACCTACGGCGAACACCGGGACATGCAGGAGGTACGCCGCGAGGCGTATGAGCCCGAGAACGTCGTCCCGTCCATCGAGCATCTCCACACGGACAGCCCTTCCCCCCTGCGCCCGCCCAAGTGCATCGTCATGCGCGCGCTGGAAGTGCCGCTCTGGGGCGGCGACACGGCCTTTTCCAACGCCTATCTGGTCTATGAGCATCTCTCGGATGGCATGAAGGCGCTGCTGGACGGGCTGCAGGTGGTCTATTCGGGCGCCGATATCTGGGCGAAGAACGAGAAGCTGCCGCCGGAGAAGCGCCTGCGCCTGCGCGAGAGCCATGACTTCCGCGAGGAGGAACTGACCAACATCCATCCCGCGGTGCGCGTCCACCCCGAAACAGGGCGCAAGGCCCTGTTCGCCACCACGGCCTATTTCAAGCATTTCGTGGGCTGGAGTGAGGCCGAGAGCCGGGCGCTTTTGAACTATCTGCAGTCGCTCGCGCAGCACCTCCATTATCACTGCCGCGTGAAGTGGAAGAAGGACACGCTCATCGTCTGGGACAACCGCTTCACGCTTCATCGCGGGGTGCACGATTTCAAGCATGAGCGCCGGCATCTCATCCGCACCACGGTGATGGGCGAGCGGCCGCTGGGGCCTGCCGATCTGAAGGCATGAATGCGCAGGCGATCGCGGCAAGAACGCGATCGCCCTGAAGGAGCTGGCATGCGCGCGCCCGGATAAAGGCGCCGCATCCGAACGGGACTGGCCGGCCCTGCCGGCGATCAGGGGGGAGAGGGCCTTGCGCTTATGATGCAGAATAGCGGCACTGTTGATGCCGGAGGTCTCGCCACAGCGCCTGCCCCAAACGCCGGGCTGGACGCTGGGAAAGCCGCACAGGACGGCCGCCGCTTTCTGCCGACCGCCTACAGCCTCGGCTTCCTGACGCTCATCTCGTCATTCAACTATCTCGACCGTTCGCTGCTGGGGCTCGCGCTCCCGCAGATCAAGGTCGAGATGCAGCTGTCCGATACTGTGATGGGGCTGGTCTCCGGTCTCGCCTTCGTCCTCTTCTACTCGATCATGAGTGTGCCGATCGCCTGGGCGGCGGATCGCTGGAGCCGGCGCAACATCATCGCGGCGGGCTTCGCCTTCTGGAGCCTCATGACCGTGGCGACCGGGTGGGCGGCGAACATATGGCAACTCACCGCCGCACGTTTTCTGATGGGCGCTGGCGAAGCCTGCGGCATAGCGCCGTCCAACTCGATCATCGCGGACCTGTTTCGCGCCGAGCGCAGAGCGCTCGCTTATTCGGTCTTCGCGACCGCCGCGTCCATCTCCTCCATGTTGTTCTTCCCCATCGCGGGCTGGGTGGGCCAGCATCATGGCTGGAGGCAGATGTTCGTCGTCGCCGGGGTCCCGGGGCTTGTCCTGGCGCTCTTGTTCCTGCTGACGGTGCGCGAGCCGCGCCGCGGCGCCTCCGATCCAGTCGAGGCACGGCCCGAGCCTCAGGCGGCGCAGGTGCCGTTCCAGGAGGGCCTGCGCTGCCTGCTTGGCTCGCGCGCCTATCTCTGCCTGCTCGCGGGCGCGACGCTGATGGGGCTCAATCTCTTCGCCTCGTCAGTGTGGACGCCGACCTTCCTTTCCCGCGCACACCAGCTGCCGCTTGCGGAGATCGCGGCAACCATCGGGCCGATCCGCGGTATCTGCGGCGTCGCAGGCGTCCTGCTGGGCGGTCTTGTCATCGATCGGCTCGGGCGGCGAGCGCCGCATTGGCGGATGACCATCCCGGCCCTCGCCTGCGCACTCGTCGCGCCCGCCGAAGCGGTGTTCGCCCTCGCCGACGATCGCGCCATGTGGCTGGGTGCCTATGCGGTGAGCGGCTTTCTCCTGCTGATCCACCAGGGCCCGGTCTTCGCGGGCGTCGTCGCCGTGGCGGACATACGGGTGCGCGCCGTGGCCACCTCGATCCTGCTTTTCTGCTCCGCCATGTTCGGCCAGGCGGCGGGGCCCCTGCTTGTCGGCGTTCTTAACGACGTCCTTGAACCCAGCCATGGCCCCCAATCCATCCGCTATTCGATGCTGGTCATCGCGGCGACCGCTTTGCTTGGTGGATTGGCATTCATGCTGGCGGGGCGCTTCATGGGCGCAGACACGGAAAAGATGTCGGCGAGGCGACCGGGGCATAAGGCGCCGTGAGCGTAGAAACATCCATTCAGGCAAAATCGACCTTAATCAAGGAGAGGGAAAATATGAAAGTCAGGAGGCTAATCCTATGTTCGTCGGCACTTGCATTGTCTTTGCCGGCAGCAGTGTTTGGGCAGGTCGCGGACCAGTCTGCGCCGCAGTCGGCTGATGCTGGTCCTGAAGAGATTGTCGTCACTGCGCAGTTTCGTCAGCAGAACCTGCAGGATACGCCGATCGCGATC
>JAFKLU010000086.1:2553-18153 GCA_017304105.1 Sphingomonadales bacterium | reverse complement strand
CACCTAGAAGCTGTCGAACCCGGAGCCGCCGCCCACATGTCCCTTCATCAAACCGACAATGTCAAAGAACCAACCAAACATTAGCGGAGACACCAAGTGTTCCCCGATTTTCTATACCGGGGGACTGGCGTCCGAATATGTTGGCGACCGTTTGCGATGCGAACCAGTGGGCTGCACCGCTGCGGTGAAGGGGTCTCTAGGCCCACCCCGCCGAGTCGTCAAACACTTTTTGCAATTTTGTTTCAGCCCATGCCGGAAGCCCCGCGCCAGCGGACACCCACGCCCCGATAAGCGCGGGAAACGCAGCGGAAGGACGGCCCCTTCCTACGCCTGCTGAATATAGCTCCGCATCGCCTCGGCCTCGGACTCGATCCTGTCCATGCGCGATTTGACCAGATCGCCGATGCTGACGAATCCGATTATCGCCTCATTCTCGATCACCGGCAGGTGGCGGATGCGCCGCCGCGTCATCAGCGAGAGCGCGGAGAGGATGGGCGTATCGGCATGGATCGTCACAGGCGGCGCGGTCATCACGGTCTCGATCGGCCTGTCGAGCAGCGCGGCACCTTCACGCGCGAGGCCGTACACGACGTCACGCTCGGAGAAGATGCCGAGCACGCGCCCATCCTGGACGATCGGCACGCAGCCGATCCGCCGCTGGGCGAGCAGCGCCACCACCTGCGCGACCGTATCGCCTGGCTCGGCCGTGATGATGCCGCCGCGCTTTTCGTCACTCAAGATTGCCCTGACCGTCATGCACCGCTCCCCGGTTGTACTGACCGGGCCGGTCGACAGGAGCTGGCGACCGGCGCGCGGTCGATTTGGTCGCGCGATAATGCGCCTGCGCGGCGCTCGCGTCAAAGGAGTGTTGATCGGTTCGCCGCTTGGCCCATATGGGCGCCATGACAAATCTTACCGGACTCGACGATTCCCAGCAGGCGGCGTTCGCCTGGTCCCGCTTCCGCAGGATATTGGCGGCGATGGCCGTTGGCTCTCTGGCCATCGCGTTCGGCGTGGTCGCGATTCTCTGGGCGCTGAGCGGGCCCTTGCCCTGGCTGTTCATCGGCATGGTCGTCGGCGGCGTCTGGGCGACGCTGATGATGGCCGCCCTGTTGATGGGGCTCATGTTCCTCTCAAGCGGCACGGGCCACGACCATCAGATCGACGACCGGGTGAGCAAGGAAGTGCTCGGCGAGGACGATTAGGGGCCGAGCCGCTTGTTCGGTCGGCAATCCCACACCCGCCAAAGCCAGAAAGCAAAACACCCCGACGCAGCGCGCCGGGGTGATGCATTTTTCTCAGCAGAGGCGGTCGCTTATTCGGCCGCTTCGGGCTGGCGCGGACGGCGGCCGCGGCGCGGCTTGGGCGCCGCCTCGACGACAGCCTCTTCCTGAGCCTCGACTGCGCGCGGTGCTTCCGCCTCGTCCTCGTCGCTCGCTTCGATGCGGCCGATCGAGGGCGGCAGGCTGGGCAGGCCGATCTCGCCATCGTCATTGGCGACGGGCTGGCGGCGCTCCTGCCTGCTGCGCTCAGGACGTTCAGCACGTTCGCTACGT
Source organism: Sphingomonadales bacterium (assembly GCA_017304105.1). GTDB lineage: Bacteria > Pseudomonadota > Alphaproteobacteria > Sphingomonadales > Sphingomonadaceae > Sphingobium. The sequence goes on along the minus strand of JAFKLU010000086.1, from coordinate 16,597 downwards.
TCACCGCGCTCGCGATTGCGATTGCCGTCGCGCTCCCGCTCGCGGCGGGGGGGGCGCTGCTCCTGCACGGGCTGCGGCGCGAACTCGTCCGCCTCGTCGCCCATGCTGTCGAACGAATCGTCCTGATCGTCGCCATCCTGATCGGCATCATCATGCCGGCGGAAGCGCTGCTGCTGCTCTTCCTGGCGCGCGCGATTGTCAGCGAGCACGCGGAAATAATGGTCGGCGAACTGCAGATAATATTCCGCATTCACCCGGTCACCGGCCATCTGCGCGTCGCGCGCGAGATTGCGGTATTTCTCCAGAAGCTGGGCGGCATTGCCGCGGGCGCGATTGTCGATCCGATTACCGGAATCGCCGCTACCGCGATTACCACCGCCGCCACCCTGGCGGGGATTGTTGTTCCGACCGCGACGGCGGCCGGCCTGACGATTGTTGATCAAAGGTTCGTCCCTATGCTCTCAACTAAAACCCCGGCGTTCACCCCAAGGCCCGAAACGCTGTGCGTCACATCGATGGCGGAGCGATCGAAATCGAACGCTCGCGCCCCGCGCTTCGGCCAACGGCTCCTTCTAGAACGCCGCCAAAACTGTGGGAGCAGGCCACTTGCACTAGCGCCTCATGCGCGAGCAGGAGCAGCCCTGTAATTCGCAGATAGTCGCTCCGGCCCTCCAAACCAAGAGGAAATCGCATATCACCGTTAAAAAGGCGCTTTGCGGGTGGCGCCATTTCGGCGTGCCCCGGCCGGCGCCGCGCAGCAGGACGGACGATCAGTCGCCCGTCACGAGTAACGCCCGGGGATTTCCCGCCAGATCATGCACGAGCGCAACATCAAAGCCAGCCGCGCGAAACAGGCCGCCGGCGCTCTCCGCCTGATCAAAGCCGATCTCGAATATCGCTGCGCCGCCGGGCGGGAGCAACAGCCCGACCTCCCCCGCCAGCCGACGATAACAGGCGAGCCCGTCCTCGCCGGCGAACAGCGCGCTCGCCGGCTCATGATCGCGCACGTCCCTGGGCAGCATGGCGCCCTCGGCGATATAGGGCGGATTGCACAGGATGAGGTCGAAGCGCTCGGTGAGGCCCGCGCCCCAGTCGCCAGGGCGGAACTGCGCGCGGTCCGCCATGGCGCACCGCTCGGCATTGTCGCGCGCCACGTCCACGGCGCCCGGCGAGGCATCAATGCCCAGCCCGGTCGCCTCCCGCCACACATCGAGCGCGGCGAGCAACAGCGCGCCCGATCCGGTGCCGAGGTCAAGGATGCGGCGCGGCGCGCGGTCCTGGCCGAAATGCTCGATCGCCGTCTCGATCAGCGTTTCGCTGTCCGGGCGCGGCACCAGCACGTCGGCCGTCACCCGCAGCGAGAGCGTCCAGAAATCGCGGATGCCGGTGATATAGGCGATCGGCTCATGCGCGAGACGACGCTCGACCAGAGCGTCCGCACCCTCGGGCACCGTCAGGCGCGGGAGCGCGAGGATCATCTCCTCGCGGCTGATGCCAAGCGCATGGGCGGCGAGCAGCTCGGCGTCGAGCCGGGGCGTATCGCTCACGGGCGAGAGCTTCGCCATCGCCGCGCGCAGCCAGATCTCCAGGGCACCGAGGCCCTGCCGCGTCTCCGGCATCAGGCCGCCATGTCGAGCTGGGCGAGCCGCGCCGCCTCGTCCTCGGCGACGAGCGCGGCGATCACTTCCTCCAGCCCCGGCCCTTCGAGTATCTCGGGCAGGCGATGCAGCGTCAGGTTGATGCGGTGATCGGTCACGCGCCCCTGCGGGAAATTATAGGTGCGGATGCGCTCGGAGCGGTCGCCCGAGCCGACCATTGCCTTGCGGGCGCCGGCCTGCGCGCTTTGCGTGCGCTCGCGCTCGGCTTCGTAAAGCCGCGTGCGCAGCACCTTCAAGGCCTTGGCCTTGTTCTTGTGCTGCGACTTCTCGTCCTGCTGCGTCACGACGAGCCCGGTCGGCAGATGGGTGATCCGCACCGCGCTGTCCGTGGTGTTCACATGCTGCCCGCCGGAGCCCGAGGCGCGATAGACGTCGATGCGCAGATCCGTCGCCTCATTGATCTGCACGTCGACATCCTCGGCCTCCGGCAGCACCGCCACGGTCGCCGCCGAGGTGTGGATGCGCCCGCCGCTCTCCGTCACCGGCACGCGCTGGACGCGGTGCACGCCGCTCTCGAACTTGAGCTTGGCGAACACGCCTGTCCCGGTGACCGAGGCGATCACTTCCTTGTAGCCGCCCGCCTCGGAGGCATTGGCGGAGATGAGTTCGACCCGCCAGCCCTGCGTCTCGGCATAGCGCTGGTACATGCGGAAAAGATCGCCCGCGAACAGCGCCGCCTCGTCACCGCCCGTGCCGGCGCGGATTTCCAGCATGGCCGGGCGCGCGTCCGCCGCGTCCTTGGGCAGCAGCGCGATGGCGAGCTTATGCTCGGCCTCGGGCAGCCGGGCGCGCACCGCCTCCAGCTCCTCCTGCGCCATCGCCTTCATCTCGGGATCGCCCAGCATCGCCTCCAGCTCGGCCAGCTCGCCGCGCAGGCCCTCGACCTCGCTCGCAGCCTTCGCCACCGGCTCCAGCTCGGCATAATCCTTGGAGAGGCGCACAAACTCCTCTGTCCTGCCGCCGCAGGATCGCCGCGATGCGATCGGGAGAGATGGCGGCCACTAGCGGCCTCCCTCAGGGCGCTGCTCCCCGCTCAAGACGCCAGGGCTCCCAGCACGGTCTTGATCTGCTCGGGGCTGTCCCCGCGCACATTGAAGCTCGGCTTGTCATTCTCCATCCGCACCGAGACAAGCGCGCGCGCCGGGATCTTCGCCGCCTTGTCATAGCGCTTGCGCGGCGATCCGCTCGCCACCACGTCCGCGGAGAGCCCCGCCTGCCGCAGCGCGCCCAGCGCCTGAATTGCGGCGGGCAGCGCTGCATCGTCCTCGACCGCCAGCACCGCGTCGAGCCGCGTGTCCGGCGTGTCGATCAGCATCGCCAGCCGATCGATGCCGAGCGCCCAGCCAACGGCCGGCGTGGGCGGCCCGCCCAGCGCCTCGATCAGCCCGTCATAGCGCCCGCCGCCACCAGCCGCGGCCTGCGCGCCCAGATGCGTGCTGATCAGCTCGAAGGCGGTGTGGCGATAATAATCGAGCCCGCGCACCAGCCGCGTGTCGCGCACATAAGCAACGCCCGCCGCATCCAGCCCCGCCTTCACCGCCGCGAAGAAATCGGCCGCCTCGGCGGTCAGGAACTCGTCGATCTCCGGCGCCGAGTCTGCGATCGGGCGGTCCTGCGGGTCCTTGCTGTCGAGGATGCGCAGCGGGTTCGCTTCCAGCCGGCGCAGGCTGTCCTCCGAGAGCTGATCCCGGTGCGAGGCGAAATGCTCCAGCAGCGCCGCACGCCAGGCGTCCCGCGTCGCCGCGTCGCCCAGCGTATTGAGGTTGATCGTCACCTTGTCGGCAATGCCCAGCTCCTTCACGAGCTGATCGGCGAAGATCAGCAGCTCGATGTCAGCGAGCGGCTCGGCCGCGCCGAGGATCTCCGCGTCCACCTGATGGAACTGGCGATAGCGCCCCTTTTGCGGACGCTCATAGCGGAACAGCGGCCCGTGCGTCGCCACCTTGAGCGGCGCATATTGCTGCCAGCCCTCGGTGATATAGGCGCGGGCGATGCCGGCGGTGAACTCCGGCCGCAGCGTAAGCGAATCCCCGCCGCGGTCCTCGAACGTGTACATTTCCTTGGAGACCACGTCCGTCGTCTCGCCGAGCGAGCGGGAGAAGACCGAAGTCGCCTCGAACACCGGCGTCTCGATCCGCTTGAAGCCATAGAGCTTGCGGACCCGCTCGAACGTTTCGACCACATGGGTGAAGCGATCCGCCGTCTCGCCGAGCATGTCCTGTGTGCCGCGAATGGGCCGGGGTGTCTGGATTTTCGCCATGGGCGCGCCTCTAGCCGGATTCGCGCGCCAAGGAAACCTCATTGCTGGCGCGCATTGTTCCTGATATGTTCTCACCCGATTCGCACGAGAGGAGATGCGGCCATGGACGAGGGACTGGAAGGCGGATGCCAGTGCGGCGCGGTCCGCTACAAGGTGACGGGCGATCCCGTCTATGTTGCGCTCTGCCATTGCGCGGACTGCCGCAAATCGGCCGGCGCGCCGATGGTGAGCTGGTCCGCCTTCGCCGAGGAAGACGTGACGCTCACCGCCGGCGAGCCGCGAGCGTTCCGATCCTCGGAGAACTCGACGCGCAGCTTCTGCCCGATCTGCGGCACGGGACTGTTCTTCCGCAATCCCGCCACGCTCCCCGGCCTTGTCGACATTCAGGCCGCCACGCTCGACGATCCCGAAGCGATGCCACCCCAGATCCACGTCCAGACCGCCGAACGGCTCGGCTGGATGAACACGATCGACGCGCTGCCGAAATTCGAGCGCTATCCGGGGCCGTAAGAGCTGACGGCATCCCAGCGGAAAGGAGATGCGCCGCCTACTCCGCCGCCGCCGCCAGGAACCGGTCGTCGATGGAGGTCTCCGCTTCCCAACTCTTGACCTCGGGCAGCACCTTCTCGGCGAACAGCCGGATGTTCTTCACCGCCTCGCTCTGCGGCATCCCGCCGAAATGGACATGCGGGAAGAAGCCCTGCGGCTTGTAGATCTCCTTCAGCTCCCACATCCGGTCGAGGATCATCTGCGGCGTGCCGGTCACCACTCCCTTGGCGAAATTCTCGACATAGGGCTCGATCTGGTCCGGCTGGAGCACCATCTTCTCATAGCTCTCATAGCCCTTCATGCTCGCAAAGGTGCCCGGCTTGTCGAGGCTGTAGTTGCGGATCGCGGCGCGCATCGTCGCCGCCAGATATTTGTGCCCCTGCTCGGCGGCATGGTCGGCGCTCTCGTCGATATAATAATTGCCGCTCACCATCGGCGGGGGCGGCGTGCTTCCCGCACCATGCACCTCCGCCCAGATGCCGGCATACATGTCCGGCGGCGTCTCCTGTCCACGCTGGGGCAGCATCAGCACCATGTTGCCGAAGCCGAAGCGCGCGGCGGTGTACATGGACGAGCCGGAGAGCGATCCACAGAACTTGCGCCCCTCGAAGCTCTTGAGCGGACGCGGGCGCAGCTCGCGGCGGGGCTGGTCGATATGCTTGCCCTTGCCTTCGATGATGCCGGTCTCGATCGCCGGGATGACGAGATCGAGTATCTCGCCATAAAGTTCGCGCGCCTTCGTCTGGTCGATGCGGAGCCCCTGGAATTCATGCGGCGCGAGGCCGTTGCCGAAGCCCAGGATCGCCCGGCCGCGCGACAGAATGTCGAGATTGATGATCTTCTCAGCAAGGCGGACCGGATCGTGCCAGGGCACGATGATGACCTGCGTGCCGAGCTTCACCCGCCTGGTGCGCCCCGCAATATAGCTGAGCAGCTGCAGCGGATCGTTGGACATGGAATAGTCCGAGAAATGATGCTCGGTGATCCACACCGAATCGAAGCCGAGCTCCTCGGCGAGGACGAGATTCTCGACCTCTTCCTGCACGAACTGCTGATCCGGATAGTCGTTGCCGCGCTGATGCGCGAACCCGCTGGCGAGGCCGACATGCATCTCTCTCTCTCCTCATGGCCGTGCGCCGCAACTCTCATTTGGTGGAGTCATCCGCGCAGTCGCCTATCATCATAGCAAAGGCCGGGCCGCCAGCAAGCCACCGCACGCGCCGCCTTTCGGGGGTGGACGCACCCGGCAAGCGCCGCCATAGGGCAGCTTTCCCTGTTGAGAGGCTCTGATGCGTCACGCAGTTGCTCCGGTCCTTTTCTCGTTCGCCTTGTCCTGCTCCGCAGCCATGGCGCAGGAGACGGCGCCGCAGCAGCCGGCCCGCTCCACGCCGAGCGCTCAGCCGATCCTGCGCACCGTGCCCGAGCCGCGCGACATCGCCTGGGCCGGCGGCACGATGCAGCTCGCAGTCGATGCGACCGACACCGCCCGGCGAATCATCCGCGTCCGGCAGACGATCCCGGTGACCACGGCCGGCCCGCTCACCCTGCTCTTTCCCGAATGGATCCCCGGCAATCATGCGCCGCGCGGGCAGATCGAGAAGCTCGCCGGGCTGGAGATCACCGCCGGCGGCAAGCCCGTCGCCTGGCATCGCGATCCGCTCAACGTCTATGCCTTCCACGTCTCCGTGCCGGAAGGCGCCGCCTCGGTGGTGGCCAGCTTCGAGTTTCTCTCGCCTACCCTGAGCAACCAGGGCCGGGTCAGCTTCACCGACTCGCTGCTCAACCTGCAATGGTTCAGCGTCTCGCTCTATCCGGCCGGCTTCTACACGCGGCGCATCCCCGTGCAGGCGAGCGTCACCTTGCCGAAGGGCTGGACGGCGGCGACGGCGCTGCGCGGCAGCAAGGCGGGCGACACGATCAGCTACGAAGCGACCGACTATGAGACGCTGGTCGATTCGCCCATCTTCGCGGGGCGCCACAGCCGCAGCGTCGATCTTGGCCAGGCGGTTACCCTCAACATCTTCGCCGACGATCCGGCGGAGCTCGCCGCTACGCCCGAACAAATCGGCCGGCACCGCAAGCTGGTCGACGAGGCGGTTGCGCTGTTCGGCGCGCGCCACTTCGATCATTACGACTTCCTCTTCTCCCTGTCCGACACGCTGGGCGGCATTGGCGTGGAGCATCATCGCTCCAGCGAGAATGGCGTGCGGCCGGGCTATTTCACCAAATGGGCGGAGGCGATGGGCAGTCGCACCCTGCTCTCGCACGAGTTCACGCATAGCTGGAACGGCAAATATCGCCGCCCGGACCTGCTCTGGACGCCGGATTTCTCGACGCCGATGCAGGACGATCTGCTCTGGGTCTATGAGGGCCAGACCCAGCTGTGGGGCTATGTGCTCGGCGCGCGCGCGGGGCTCATCAGCAAGGCGGAGGCGCTCGACTCCCTCGCCGCCATCGCCGCCCGGCTGGATACGGCGCGCGGCCGCGAGTGGCGCCCGGTTGCGGACACGACGCACGATCCGATCATCGCCGCCCGCCGCCCCAAGGCCTGGGCCAGCTGGCAGCGCTCGGAAGACTATTATAATGAGGGCGCGATGATCTGGCTGGAGGCCAGCGCCATCATCGCGAAGGAAAGCGGCGGCGCCAGAAGCCTCGACGATTTCGCCAGGGCCTTCTTCGGCATGAACGATGGCGACTGGGGCGTGCTCACTTATGATCGCCAGACGGTGATCGACACGCTGAACGCGGTGCAGCCTTATGACTGGGCCGGCTTCCTGCGCGACAGGATCGACCGGCCGACCAGGGAAGTCACCAAGGGCGGCTTCACCCTCGGCGGCTATCGGCTCGTCTATGGCGAGACGCCCAATGCCGACATCCGGGCGAATGAAGCGGCCAGCAAGACCGTCGACCAGCGCTATGGCGTGGGCCTCATCGTCGGCAATGACGGCGCGGTCGCTCAGGTGATCTGGAACAGCCCCGCCTTCAAGGCCGGCATGGCGGTCGGCAACAGCATCGTCGCGGTGAACGGGACGGAATACTCCCCGGAGCTGTTCCGCGCTGCGCTCAAGCAGACCGCCAGTGAGAAGCGCCCGCTTTCGTTCATTGTTAAACAAGACAAGCAATATCGCACGATCACGCTCGATTATTCGGGCGGCCTCCGCTATCCGCATCTTGAAAAGAGCGGAGAGGGAGAATCAAGCCTCGACAGATTCTTGGAAGCAAGAACTGCCGGGACAACCGTCAACTAACCTCTTGCAGTGAGCTTTACATGAACATTGAACTCATCCCTGTCGGCGACAATCCGCCGGAGAGCCTGAACGTCGTGATCGAGGTCCCGACGGGCGGCGAGCCGGTGAAATATGAGTTCGACAAGGCCTCGGGCGCCCTGTTCGTCGACCGCATCCTGCACACGCCGATGCGCTACCCGGCCAATTACGGCTTCGTGCCGCACACGCTCTCGCCCGATGGCGACCCGCTCGACGCGCTCGTCGTCGCGCGCTCGCCGTTCATTCCGGGCTGCGTCGTGCGCGCCCGCCCGATCGCGGTGCTCAACCTTGAGGACGAGCATGGCGGCGACGAGAAGCTGCTGTGCGTGCCGGACGACAAGACCTTCCCTTATTATTCCGACGTCGCGGAGAAAGAGCATCTGCCCGACATCGTCGCCCAGCAGATCGAGCACTTCTTCACGCACTACAAGGATCTGGAGAAGGAAAAGTGGGTGCGCGTCGGCACCTGGGGCGACAGCGCGGACGCGCGCCGCATCGTCGTCGAGGCGATCGAGCGCTACAAGCAGAGCAAGGCCCAGAAGAGCGCGGCCTGACGCGATGAACCAAAGGCCCCTCCTCGCCAGAGGAGGGGATGGGATTTGCCCTGCCTGAACAGGCCCTGCGCCGCCGCGGAAGCGGGAGCGCAGGGCAGGGCAGTTCATCCCGGCAAGGGCGACGCGCAGACCCTCAGTTCTGCGCCGCCTTCGTATAGGGCACGAACTTGTTGAGGCTCACGAAGCCGCGCTGGAAGCCCATGGTGCGATCGACCATGCGCACCACATCCAGATTGCACAGCTGCGACCCCGTCGTCTGCGTGACGAGCACGTCGTCATCATCGAGCGACTGCGGGTTGACCGGGCGATTGAGATAGATCTTGCTCCCCACGCGATACAGGATCGCGGTATCGTCGATCACGGTCGTTTGCGTGACCTGATTGAGCGGAATGCAATTGACCGGCGTGCCGGCGACGCGCCCCTTGAGCGCCTTGGCGAGCTTTTCCTCGCCCGTGGCGGCGCGATCGCCCTTGGCCGCGATGGCCGGGGCGCCGGCGAGCAGGGCAACGCCCGCAATGGCAAGCAGGGTTGGCATGAAACGCATGGGCTGGTGCTCCTTGCTGGATCGATTCATTTGAGCGCAGTTTTGGCACGGCTGGCATGAACCGGCGATGAGCGCACGTCCACAGCATCGCTGCACGCCCGCACGGGCTCCATGGGCGCATTTCGCTTTCGTTTCCGCCCCCCTGACCCTATATAATCGCCATGACGGAAGAGACCAGCAACGCCCCCCAGCAAAACGGAAATGATTACGGCGCCGACAGCATCAAGGTGCTGAAGGGCCTCGACGCGGTTCGCAAGCGTCCCGGCATGTATATCGGCGATACGGACGATGGCTCGGGCCTCCACCACATGGTGTTCGAGGTAAGCGACAATGCCATTGACGAGGCGCTGGCCGGCCATTGCGACCGCATCGACATCACGCTCAATCCCGACGGCTCGGTGAGCGTGACGGACAATGGCCGCGGCATCCCCACCGGCATCCACAAGGAAGAGGGCGTCTCCGCGGCGGAGGTCATCATGACCCAGCTCCACGCGGGCGGCAAGTTCGAGAACACGTCGGACGACAATGCCTACAAGGTCTCGGGCGGCCTGCACGGCGTGGGCGTCAGCGTCGTCAACGCGCTGTCGGAATATCTGGATCTCACCATCTGGCGCGATGGCCAGGAGCATTACATGCGCTTCCGCCACGGCGATGCCGAGGCGCCGCTCAAGGTCGTCGGCCCCGCACCGGAAGGCAAGAAGGGCACGCGCGTGACCTTCCTCCCCTCCCCCGCCACCTTCAAGATCACCGAGTTCGATTTCGAGAAGCTGGAGCACCGCTATCGCGAGCTCGCTTTCCTGAACTCGGGCGTCCGCCTCATCCTGGGGGATGATCGCCACGAGGAGAAGAAGCGCGTCGAATTGTTCTACGAGGGCGGCATCGCGGCCTTCGTTAAGTATCTCGACCGCAACAAGGCGCCGCTCATGCCGGAGCCCGTCGCAATCGCGGGCACGCGCGACGACATCACCATCGATGTCGCGCTGGAGTGGAACGACAGCTATTACGAGAACGTCCTCTGCTTCACCAACAACATCCCGCAGCGCGATGGCGGCACGCATCTCGCGGCCTTCCGCGCGGCGCTCACCCGCACGCTCAATAATTATGCGGAGAAGTCGGGCACGCTGAAGAAGGAGAAGATCAACCTCACCGGCGAGGACATGCGCGAGGGCCTCACCGCCATCGTCTCCGTGAAGCTGCCCGATCCCAAGTTCAGCAGCCAGACCAAGGACAAGCTGGTCTCCTCCGAGGTGCGCCAGCCGCTCGAAAGCCTGATGGCCGACAAGATGGCCGAATGGCTGGAGGAAAATCCCGGCCACGCCCGCTCGATCATCCAGAAGGTGGTGGATGCCGCCGCTGCCCGCGAGGCCGCGAAGAAGGCGCGCGAGATGACGCGCAAGGGATCGATGACCATCGCCTCGCTGCCCGGCAAGCTTGCCGACTGCCAGGAGAAGGACCCGGCCAAGTCCGAGCTGTTCCTGGTCGAGGGTGACTCGGCCGGCGGCTCCGCCAAAAACGGCCGCAACCGGCACAATCAGGCCATTCTTCCCCTGCGCGGCAAGATCCTGAACGTCGAGCGCGCCCGCTTCGACCGCATGCTGGGCTCGCGCGAAATCGGTACGCTCATCCAGGCGATGGGCACCGGCATCCGCGACGACTTCAACCTGGAGAAGCTGCGCTACCACAAAATCGTCATCATGACGGACGCTGACGTGGACGGCGCGCATATCCGCACGCTGCTGCTGACCTTCTTCTACCGCCAGATGCCGCAGATCATCGAGGCGGGGCATCTCTACATCGCCCAGCCGCCGCTCTACAAGGCAACGCGCGGCCGCTCGGAGGTTTACCTCAAGGACGAGGCGGCGATGGACCAGTATCTGGTCGACAATGGCGTCGACACGCTGCTGCTGGAGACGGCGAACGGCCAGCGCTCGGGCGCGGACCTGCGCGATCTCATCGAGCATGCCCGCCGCATGCGCGCGCTCATGCGCTACGTGCCGCGCCGCTATGATGGCGCGATCGTCGAAGCCCTGGCCCTGGTCGGCGCGCTTGCCCCCGATCTGGACTCCGATGGCCGCGCCGCGGCGCTCGCGCGCGCAGCCGCCTGGCTTGATCTGGTGGATAGCGAGGGGAACTGGACCGGCCAGCTCTCTGCCGAGGGCGGCTATCATCTTGAGCGGCTGGTGCGCGGCGTAACCGATCACCACATCGTCGAGCCGGCCTTCCTGACCTCGGCCGAAGCGCGCAAGCTCGACGTGCTCGCCCGCGAACAGGCCGAGCTCTATGCGACCCCAAGCCGCCTGCTCAGCGCACGCGGCGCCACGCAGGCGCAGCAGGCCGAAGCAGCGACCGACGAAGCAGCGGAGAATGGCGAGGACCTGCCCGCCGCCGCACAGACGAGCGCGCGCGGCACGCAGGTGACGCGCCCCTCCGAGCTGCTCGACGCCGTGCTCGCGGCAGGCCGCAAGGGGCTCTCGATCCAGCGCTACAAGGGGCTGGGCGAGATGAACGCGGAGCAGCTCTGGGAAACGACGCTCGACCCCAATGTCCGCTCCATGCTCCGCGTGGAGATCGAGCAGGCCGACGTCGCCGACGAGATCTTCACCCGCCTCATGGGCGACGTGGTCGAGCCGCGCCGCGAATTCATCCAGGACAACGCGCTGAACGTCGCCAACCTCGACGTGTAGGTCGGTGTGGGCGATCAGAGAAAACTGCAAAAGATCCAGAGAAAACTGCAAAAGATCCAGAGAAAACTGCAAAAGATCCAGAGAAAACTGCGAAGATGAGCAATGAAAACTGCGAATTGTCACGGGTTGACCGACAAACCTGATCGGCGCCCGGAATCGATCATTTGAAACAGTTGTAAAAATCATCCAAATGATGCGATAGGTGTTTCTCCATGCCAGTTGAGCAAACACCCCCAATGAAGATCGGCGACCTGTCGAAAGACATTGGGCTGAGCATTCAGACCATCCGCTTCTACGAAAAGGAGGGGCTGATAGGATCGCCTGAGCGAACCGAGGGTCGATTTCGCATCTTTTCGGTTGCTCAGCGTAACCGCTTGGCGTTCATCAAAACATTGAGGCTGCTGGGCTTCTCGCTCGACGAAGTTCGCTTGATCGTGGGGGTGAGCGAAGGATCGGTCGCTGGAGCAGCGGATGTCATCGCTCAGATTAAAGAGAAGGTGCTTTGGCGGCAGGACCAACTCAGCGCGCTAGCAGCTGCTTTGGATGCGTCGATTGACGGTAAGCTTCCTCCGACCATTGAGGAAATCTTTGCTCCCGGTTGACCAAGGGAAGGATTGAAGTCGATCCACCAACTGCTGTGCAGGTTGATGTGGCGAAGGAAAAATGGGCGAGCGAGCATCTCGCAGGTAGCCAATTAGCCCAGATACGAGAAGCCGCTCATCGTTCAAATCAGTTGAGCAAAGTTCTTGTTATGTTCTACAAGGGCAATCCGCCAACGCGGCGAATCGAAACAGACAAGGAGCGACATCGTGCAGCAGGATTTGCGGCATGACTTGCGGCTGCGCGCAGCCGCGAGCGTGATCTATAATGCGGTATATCCGTCGGATGAATGGGCGCCCGTCAGCTTTGAGGAAGCGGAGCGGCGGGAAACCGTACATTATCGCCAAGCGGTTGAAGCTGCACTTCTGGTCCGACCGGTTTTAGCGGATCGTGCCGAACAGCAGCGACTCATATGATGCACCGGCTTTGCGACCCCGACGACGAGCCGCTCGATTTGGGCTTGTTCGAAATGATGATGGGTATGTCCCCGGACGAATGGGACGCTCCCGCCTCGTCTGATGATGATCGGGACAATGAGTGATCGTTGTCGCCTTTGCACTGCCAATGATTTGGAAGCCCTGACGGAGGAACTGGCGGAGCGCTTGTGGAACAGTCGACGTGATCGAGAAGTTGATGCTGGCTGGGACGAGTGTGGCCCCTATTGGCAACGAGTGATGAGGGAGTTCGCGCAAGCGACAGTGCGGATGCTCCAACAAGATCATGGATGATGCCATCGCCGCCCGGCGAGCTGCGATCGATCGAAGCGCGGCAGGAGCGCAGCCCTCAGGCGAACCGAGCGTCTTTATCCAAAGACCCGTGCTCGTGAGCGCTGATTTGCCGCAGGCGACTTGCTATCTCTCTTTCTGGGCGGCCAAGATATTGCAATGACCGGTCGCCGCTCGCGTGCTAGATTCAATTTGTGCGAGTCTTCTTGCCCTTTTTGACATGTCTGATGCTGATGCTTGCCGGCATTTCCAGCCTGACGCATGCTTCAGAGGCTGTGAACGGGAGTATCGCAGGTCTCGAGTTAACGGCCCATAGTGCCGGAGATTCTGATGAAGTCCCTGCGGATGCGGACAAGAACGTTCCTCATCACCACACTAGCTGTCATGGGCACTGTGTTGGAGAGCCAGCACGGGTCGCTTTTAGCGAAGCCCACGTCCTCGTGCCTCAAAAGCCTATGGCTACGCCTGCCGGGCTGCTCGATGGCCGAGACAACATGATCCATCTAAGGCCCCCTCAAGCCTGACGTCTGATCTGGGCGCGCGTTGGCGCGCCCCCCGGTCGATCACCGTCAGGAGTTAAGTTTATGCATCGTATCCTCGCGGCCATGCTGGCTGCAGCGTCTCGCGTTCCCAACGCGCAGGCGCAGAAAGCGCTGGCCTACACGCTTGACCAATCGGTCAGTGCGTCGGCTTGCTCTGACCCGAGTGCAGACGCAGGCCATGCGCGTCGTGTAGCAGCATGATAGCCCACCAAGGTGATGTGATGATCGTAGGAGGAGGCCCTGCAGGCCTGACCGCCGCGATCTATCTTGCCCGCTACCACCGCCGGGTCATCCTCGTCGACGCGGGGCATAGTCGCGCAAAGTGGATTCCTCGGTCGCACAATCACGCCGGCTTTCCGGACGGGATCAATGGTGAGGAACTGCTCGGTCGGATGCGCGCGCAGGCAGAGAGGTACGGCGCGATCATTCTCAACGGGCGCATTGATGCGGTTACAGGCTCGCAAGACGCGTTCCAGGCGCGCGGCGACGACCTGACGATCGCAATCCGCTCTATCCTTATTGCAACAGGAGTGGAAAACCGTCGGCCCGAAATCGACGGGGAAGCACATCGCGATGCACTTGATCGCGGGTTGCTGCGCTACTGCCCCGTCTGCGACGGATACGAAGCGACTGACCAAGCGATAGGCGTCCTCGGTGCTGAT
>JAFKLU010000086.1:0-2544 GCA_017304105.1 Sphingomonadales bacterium | reverse complement strand
CGCACGGCGTGGCCGAAGCGCTCTTCCTGCGGACTTATTCCGATCGAATTACTCTTGTCGCGCAAACTATGGTGGACCTGAGCGAGGATGACCGGAAGGAGCTCGACGCCGCAGGCATCGCGGTCGCCTCGAGCCCGCTGGACCGACTAGATTTTTCTGAAGACCGGGCCCGCTTGCACTTGGTCGATGGTACCGTGCTGGATGTCGACACGATCTATCCGGCGCTCGGCTCCGACAGCAATAACGCCCTGGCACGCCAGCTTGGCGTGAACCTGAGCGACGATAGCTGCATCATCGTCGACGCCCACCAACGAGCCAGTGTCAGCGGCATCTATGCAGCCGGTGATATTGTCATGTCGCTGGATCAAATCAGCGTTGCGATGGGACATGCCGCTATCGCTGCCACAGCCCTTCATAATGACCTTCGGCGTCGGGACGGTGAGACGATCACCCGCAAAGCGTCATGACGACGGTCCTGCCTGCATCCCGCAAACGACCATTAGGAGATTACCAGTGAAGCAGCTGATCGCCTTCGACCTCGATGGCACGCTTGCGGAGAGTAAGCGGCCGTTATCTGAAGACATGGCCGCGATCCTCGCCCGATTGCTTGACGTCGCTGATGTCGCGGTAATCTCGGGCGGGGACTGGCCCCAGTTCGAAAAGCAGGTCGCGTCGCGCCTTCCTGCCGGCGCCACGCTCGACCGTCTCTGGTTGATGCCGACCACCGGCACGAAACTGTATCGATTCATCGATGGCGCTTGGGACCCGGTCTATGCCGAGCTGTTCGACGATGCAGAGAAAGCCGAGATCCGCACGGCCTTCGACCAAGCGCTGGCCGATGCCGGCCTGGCTGACGAACGCATCTGGGGCGAACGAATCGAGGATCGCGGCAGTCAGATCACTTTTTCAGGGCTGGGACAGGCGGCGCCGCTCAAGGAAAAGGAAGCATGGGATCCTGACCGAAATAAGAGGACCCAGTTGCAGACGACATTGCGCGCGATGCTGCCGGACCTCTCGATCAATCTTGGTGGCACGACATCGATCGACGTGACCAGGGCCGGAGTGGACAAGGGCTACGGCCTGAAGCGCTTAAGTGCAGAGAGCGGCGTCCCCCTCGACGGAATGCTGTTCATTGGCGATGCGATCTTCCCCGGTGGGAACGATTATCCCGCCGCTGAAATCGGCCTCGACACAGTGAGGGTGCGCGACGTTGCAGAAACTACCGCCGTCGTGACCGCGATCATCGCCTGTCTGCACCGGTAGCGCCGCCGATGCGCTCGATCCCACTGAGCAATCGCAAAGAACAGGTAGGCCTGCATGTTTGAAAATTCATGGTGGGAGACTGCCACTCATGTCATCAGCCTCGCCGTCGCTTACGCACTCGCCCTTCCCGTTGGTTGGGATCGCGAGAAAGATGCGCGCAGCGCGGGCATCCGGACATTTCCATTGGTTGCGATCGCCAGTTGCGGCTTCGTGCTTGTGGGTATCGCGATCTTGGGCCGGACGTCTCCGGCGCAAGCCAGGTTGCTTGAAGGTCTAATTACGGGCGTTGGCTTCATTGGGGGCGGCGCGATTCTGAAGAAGGGTAGCAAGGCATCGGGCACGGCAACAGCGGCCAGCCTGTGGGCAACCGGGGCGCTTGGCGCGGCAGTCGGATATGGCCTCTATGATATCGCGGCCATTTTGAGCGCCACCACATTCCTAACGCTGCGCTGTTCTCGTCCGCTCAAGCGCGCCACCAAAAGCGACGTCGGCGCACCGGCAAGCCCATGAAAGTCACGAAGACTCCCCAACGGCCTTGGCCTGTTCGCGCTCTCACCAGACGCTGGACGCCGGCGAGAAGCATCCCCGAGCGGGATCGCCAATACCGGCTGCTGCGCTGGGCGACATTGCTGGAGCGCAATCCGCATCAGATCATCGGCCTGCTGCCTCCTTCCTGGGTGGATGGCAACGCCTGTGGCCCGATGGTCGATCGGATAAGCGCAATCGACGTAGCGACGAACGATGTAGTGCTTCGCGTCATAGGCCTGACAGGGCGGTCACGCTCCGAAGTGAAGATATTTTTCGGGCTTTCAAACGCGGAACTTGATCGAATCGCAGCAGGTTCGCGGCGGTGTCCGGTTCGTCCCGCGTGGCGCGTCGCCATCCGGATCAGGAATGTCGAGTCCCCGCGACTGGAAGATCGGATCGTGGGGTCCGTGATCGCCCTCGTGCTCCTGTCTTGCGCAATCTCTTATTGGATCTTCTGACGAGGCTGTTTCGTGTTCGACATCATAACTTCGATTCTCTCGTCGCTCGGCGCCGTCGGCGTCTTCCTGCTGATGCTGGCCGAGAACGTGTTCCCACCGATCCCGTCGGAGGTGATCCTACCGCTCGCAGGCTATACGGCTGCGCAGGGACGCGGCTCCCTGTTGGGTGTCGTTATCGCCGGCACCCTCGGATCGGCTGCAGGAGCGGTACTATGGTACTATGTCGGACGCTGGATAGGCATCGATCGATTAAAGCGTTTTGCTTCCCGCCACGGACGATGGCTCACGTTGACCC
>JAFKLU010000085.1 GCA_017304105.1 Sphingomonadales bacterium | reverse complement strand
ACCGGCGAGCAGGACCAGAGCGAAAAGCGCAGGTGCACGGAAGTGGATCATGGTCATGCCCACGCAATGCGTCAGGGGCGGATCTGGCCGCTACCCCGCACCACCCATTTATAGGTGGTCAGCCCTTCCAGCGCGACCGGACCGCGTGCATGCATACGGCCGGTCGAGATACCGATCTCCGCACCCAGCCCGAACTCGCCGCCATCGGCAAACTGGGTCGAGGCATTCCACATCACGATCGCGCTGTCGCAACGGCCGAGGAACTGCTCTGCCGTGGCGGCATCCTCAGTGATGATCGCATCGGTATGGTGGCTGCCATGCGCCGCGATGTGGGCCAGCGCCTCGTCCACCCCGGCCACGATGCGGGCCGAGAGAATGGCATCGAGATATTCCGTGTCCCAGTCGCCCGGCTCGACGGGCTCCACGCGGGGGTCCATGGCGCGCACCGCCTCGTCGCCGCGCACCTCGCAGCGCGCATTGAGCAGCGCGCCGATCAGCGCTTCCGGCTCGGGATAGGCGCGATCGATCAGCAAGGTCTCCGTCGCGCCGCAGATGCCGGTGCGGCGCATCTTGGCATTGACCACGATCTGCAGCGCCATGGCGGGATCGGCCGCGGCGTGGACATAGGTGTGGCAGATGCCGTCCAGATGCGCGAGCACGGGCACGCGCGCTTCTTCCTGCACGCGGGCCACCAGGCTCTTGCCGCCGCGCGGCACGATGATGTCGATGAGGCCGACCGCGCGCAGCATGGCGCCCACGGCCGCGCGATCGGTGGTCGGCACATATTGCACCGCGTCGGCCGGCAGGCCCGCCTCGGTGATGCCCTTCACCATCGCCGCGTGGATGGCGCGATTGCTCTCCACCGCTTCCGAGCCGCCGCGCAGGATGACCGCATTGCCCGAGCGCAGGCCGAGCGCCGCGGCATCGGCAGTCACATTGGGCCGGCTCTCGTAGATGATGCCGATGACGCCGAGCGGCACGCGCACGCGGCTGAGCTTCAGGCCATTGGGCCGCTCGCTCTCGTCAATCACCTTGCCGACCGGGTCCTCCAGATGCGCCACCTGTTCGACCGCGTCCGCCACCGCGGCGATGCGCGCATCGTCCAGCCGCAGCCGGTCAAGCATCGCGGAGGAAAGGCCGTTGGCCGCGCCGCGCTCCATGTCCGTGCGGTTGGCGAGGATGATCTTCGTCGTCTCCTCGCGCAGCGTGCGGGCAGCGGCGATCAGCGCCTGCGCCTTCTGCTCGCTCGATGCCAGCGCCATCTGGGCGGCCGCCCGGCGCGCCTTGGCACCCATGGTGGCAATCAACATTTCGGGGGTTTGCGTGAGGTCGTTCATCGCGGATGTGGTCCTGCTCGGTGCGAAGGCGCCCCCATAGCACGCGGCGGGAGGCGCGCAAACGTCGCAACCGGATCAAGGACGTAACGTTCTTGAATCAGTCAGTTCGGGAGCCATCATGTCCGCCAGAAAGATCGCCCTTCCCCTCCTGCTGCTCACAGGCACGCTGGCCGGTTGCGGGGGAGAGCCCGAGGCGAACAATGCGACGGCGGTGGCCGAGCCGGATGCCAATATCTCCCAGAACACGGCGGATAATGCGTCAGACAATGCTCCCCGCAACGCGACGACGCCGGCCGCGACCGAGCAAGCCATCCCGGCCGCCTTCCAGGGACGTTGGTCGCGTTCCGCCGCGACCTGCGGCAAGCCCGGCGATGACATGCGCCTTGCGATCAGCGGGGACAGCCTCATTTTCTACGAGAGCGTGGGCAAGGTGACGTCCGTGAAGACCGTCTCGCCAGGCCATATCGAAGTGCGCGCCGATTATAATGGCGAGGGCGACCGATGGTCGGACGTCACGAGTCTGCTCCTATCCGAAGATGGCCAGACGCTCACAATTGGCGAAGTGAAGCGGGTGCGCTGCGCATAGCACCCGGTTCGATCCGGTTTTCTCAGAGCTCCCGCTGCGCGCCGGGCACCCAGAGAATGTCATCCGCGCCATTGGCATTGAGCGCGCGGGCGAGCACGAAAAGCAGATCGGACAGCCGGTTGAGATAGGTGATCGCGACCGGATTGATCGGCACCGCGCGGCCCGCGGTGATCGCCGCCCGCTCGGCGCGTCGCGCAATTGCGCGCGCGAGATGGACGCGCGCCGCCGCCTCGCTTCCGCCGGGCAGGATGAAGCTGCGCAGCGGCGGGATCGGATCGTTGAGCCGGTCGATCGCCTGCTCGATTCGCTCGACCTGCGCCGGCACGATCCGCAGCACCATCTCCGATGGCGTGAAGTCCTCGTCCGGCGTCGCGAGATCCGCGCCCAGATCGAAGAGATCGTTCTGGATGGTGCGCAGTAGCGCCGCCTCGGCATCGCCGCACGCGCGGATGGCGAGGCCGATCGCGCTGTTCAGCTCATCCACCTCGCCGATGGCGACCATGCGCGCATCGTCCTTGGCAACGCGTGAGCCATCGACCAGACCAGTGGTGCCGTCGTCGCCGGTGCGCGTGTAGATGCGGTTGAGGCGGACCAAGGGCCCCCGCCCTTACTTGCCGCCGTTCATGAGCAGAAGCAGCGCCACAACGAGGATGGCCAGCGCCTGGAAGGTGATGCGGCCCATCATCGCCTTGTTCTGGCGCAGGCTCGACTGGCTGGGGCCGGTTGCGCCGCTCTTGAGGTCCTCCTCAGTCGTCTTGAGGAAGGTGACGATGCCGCGGACCAGCATGAACACCGCGCCGGCCATGGCGAGGACGCAGAGGATGACCAAGATCACGTTCATTGGGGAAAACTCCTTTGGGGCGATTTAGGCCTCACTGAGCCCAATGCCAAGCGGGAAGCGCCCGGCACGGATATCGGCCGCGAGAGCGGCGCCCTCCCAACCGGCGTCGCGCAGCTCCGCAAGGCTGAGGCCGGCGCTGCGTTTCGCCAGACGCTGGCCCTGCGCATCCACGACCAGCGGATGGTGGCGATAGACGGGGGTCGGCAGCCCGAGCAGCGCCTGCAGCGTGCGATGAGCGTGAGTCGAGGCGAACACGTCACGGCCGCGCACCACGTGCGTCACACCCTGGTCGGCATCGTCCACGACGACGGCCAGATGATAGCTCGCCGGGCGATCCCGCCCCTTGACGATGAGGTCACCGAGCGCATCCGGATCAACGGGCACGTCTCCGGCCGCATCGTCATGCCAGCACAGCGGCCCCGTCCGCGCGAGCGCAGCGCCCATGTCGAGCCGCCAGCTGTGCGGATCGCCCCGCGCCATCCGTTCTCGCCGCTCATCTGCCCCGAGCGCGCGGCAGGTGCCGGGATAGAGCGGCCCGTCCGCGCCGTGCGGGGCATGAAGGCTGGCCGCCAGCTCGCGGGCAATGTCTCCGCGCGTGCAGAAGCAGGGATAGGCGACCCCCAGCCCTTTCAGGCGCTCCAGCGCCGCGTCATAGGCGCCAAGCCGCTCGGACTGGATCACCACGCCGTCCCAGTCGAGGCCGAGCCAGGCCAGATCCTCAAAGATGCCCTGCGTGTATTCCGGACGACAACGGGTCACGTCCGTGTCCTCGATCCGCAGCAGGAAACGCCCTTTGCTTTTGCGCGCAAGATCATATGCCTGGAGCGCAGAGTAACCATGGCCTATATGGAGCCGCCCCGTTGGACTTGGGGCAAAGCGAGTCACCAGATGCAGTGGAAACGCAACTTGAGTCATACTAGCTCTTGACGCGACCTGATCGTCTCTGCTGTCATGAGGACGTCACGCTTCTCTTGAAGAGAGTGCGGCGAAACCGAAAGGGGCACGAGCGCGCATGTATCATCCCGATCGAATACGCCATCCTGAAAACTGCCCGGCATTGGTGCTCAATGCCGACTATACCCCGCTTTCCTATTATCCGCTGAGCCTCTGGCCCTGGCAAACCGCCATCAAGGCGGTTTTTTTGGATCGGGTGGACATCGTTTCCAGCTACGATCGTGAAGTTCACTCGCCCAGCTTCCATATGCCGATCCCCTCGGTCATCGCGCTGAAGCAATATGTGCGGCCGAGCGAATATCCGGCCTTCACACGGTTCAACCTGTTCCTGCGCGACAAATTCTCCTGCCTCTATTGCGGCTCGACCAAGGATCTGACGTTCGACCATGTCGTCCCGCGCCGCGCCGGCGGGCGCACGACATGGGAGAATGTGGCGACCGCCTGCTCCCCCTGCAACCTGAGGAAGGGCGGCCGCACCCCGCGCGAGGCGGCGATGCCGCTGCGCGAGATGCCGATCCGCCCGACCACCTGGCAGCTCCAGGATCATGGCCGCGCCTTCCCGCCCAATTATCTACACGAGAGCTGGCACGACTGGCTCTATTGGGACGTCGAGCTGCTGGCCTGACCTCGCCGCCGCGCCCCCCGCTCCGCCATCAAGCCCGGTAGGTCGCGGGCCAGATGCCCTGCTTGCCCGGCGAGAGAATGCCGTTGGGGTCGAGCGCGTCCTTGATCCGCTCGTTGAACCGGCGCTGGGCATGGTCATTGAAGTCATATTGCTCGGCGACCAGATCCATGAAGTCGAGATGCGAGCGATATTCGCCATAACCGAGCTTCGCGGCCGAGCGGACCATGGAGCGGCAAGCGGCATAGGCATTGCTCGCCTGCGCCTCATCCTCCGTATCGAAGACAACAAGCCCGACATGGATCATCGATCGCTTCGAGACGATGATGACGCCGCTATAATCGAGTCCCGCGGCCTCCAGCTCGCCGCGCACCAGATCGCGCAGCGCAGCCCCGTCCCGCCCGGTGATCGGCGCGGCGCAGGAGAAGCCGATATGGCCGCCATTCTCGCCGCCATACCAGCGCGTCATCCGATCCAGCGCCATGCTGGGGATGCCGGCCTGCACCCGCTCATGCGGGTTCTCCAGTTCGGGCATCGCGCGGCCATCATATTTGGAGAAGCTCACTTCCGCGCCCGGAATGCGGCCGAACGCATCCTGCACGATCTCGCGCTGGCGCTCGACGATCTTCTCATCGCCATAGAGCGCGAACCGCATGACCCAGCGCCCAAAGCCGGGCTGCGCGGCGATCTTCTCGATGATCTCCTCGGGCATCGGGCCGGCGCCGTCATACCAATCCTCACGCCCGGCAAAGGCGGACATGGCGCAGACGGCGTTGATGATCATCGGCTGGTTGGGGATGGTCCCGTCGATCATCAGCGGGCGCAGCACTTCCAGCAGCAGTTCCAGATCGCTGTCCTTCCGCAGCGTGAGCCAGCCGGGCATGTAGCAATCCGGCGGCGGCGAGAGCCACACGCCCATCTTGGTCACCACGCCGTAATTGGACTGCATGAAGAGCCCGTCC
Source organism: Sphingomonadales bacterium (assembly GCA_017304105.1). Taxonomy (GTDB): domain Bacteria; phylum Pseudomonadota; class Alphaproteobacteria; order Sphingomonadales; family Sphingomonadaceae; genus Sphingobium. Next base: position 6,175 of record JAFKLU010000085.1, on the reverse strand, counting down.
GCGCTCGGGCCGCAGCCGCGCTTGTAGACATGCGCGGCGCGGGCGTTGGTCATGGAACCCATGCCGGTGCGCAATATGTCACCATTGGCGAGCACCACCTCCATGCCGCACTGGTTGGCGATATGATCGCCGGTGAGGCTGTAGCCCAGACCATGGTCGAGCGTGTTGCCCACCACGCTGCCCCAGCCAAGATCGGGGACGGACATCCACAGCTTCGATCCGGCCGCGCGCAGATGGTCGTAAAGATCGAAGAAGCGCACGCCCGGCTCGATCAGCGCCGTCGCGCTTTCCTCGTCCACCTCCAGCACGCGGTTCAAGCGCCGCAGCGACATGACCAGCGCCCCGGAGACGCGCGGCGCCGCGCCGCCATAGCCATTGTTGCGCCCCTGCCCGCTCGTCCACACCGGCACCTTGCACTCATTGGCGATGCGCAGCACCGCCTGCACTTGCTCCACCGTGGACGGCAAGACCGCCGCGCCCGGCTCGAAATCGCGCCAGCTGCGATGCTGGAAGGGATCGCGGAACTGGCTCACCTCCGCCTCGGTCGTCTCCACCGCATCCGCGCCAAGCGCGACCTTCAGCCGTTCGACCGCAGGGCCGATATCGAAAGTCGGAATGCGCAATGTTCGCTCGCTCATCAGGCTCTCTCCTCTGGCGGCCGATGCTAGCGGCGGGCGGGGCGAGGCGTTTGGCCGAGCGTGCAAGATCGTCGGGTCAGGCGCGCAAGGCACTGGGCGCGACGCCGAAACGGGCGCGGAAGCGCTTGGCGAAATGCCCCTGATCGAGAAAGCCGCAGCGCCACGCAATCTCGCCCACCGGCAACCGCACGCGCGGATCGGCCAGCATCCCCCGCGCGCGCTCCAGCCGCTGCGCCATCAGGCGCCGCCCGAAGCTCTCGCCGCTGCGCGCGCACAGCAGATGCAGCGAGCGGCGCGAGATGCCGAGCAGCGCCGCCGCGCGCGTCACGTCGAAGGCGGGATCATGCGCCTGATCGGCGATCAGGTCGCGCAGCCGCACTTCGAGCGGGCGGCGAGCACGCGGCGGCTCGCCCTCCGGCGCGCAGGCGAGCAGCAGCAGGCCCGCGATCTGCTCGGCGACGAGGCTGCCCGGCAGCACCAGCCGATCGGCCATGTCCACCTCCAGCGTCGCCAGCATGGTGGAGAGCGCCAGCCCCCAGCCGCTTGCACCATCGATGCGCCGGCCGGCGAGCGCCGCCGGCTCGCTCGTCCAGCGGGCCAGCCAGTCATGATCCAGCGCCAGGGTCATGGAGCAACTTTCGGTCGCCTCGAACCGATAGGGCGCGGATCGATCCAGCAGCACGCAGTCGCCCGGATGCAGCACATCCTCATGGCCGTTCTGCCGATACAGGAACCGTCCGGCGCGCACGGCGATGATGTCGAGCTTGGGCCGGTCGCGCGTGCCGGCAATGTCGCGCGGGGTGCGCTTCACCGATTGCGGGCCGGCAATGAGCTTGCTCATCAGCGCGGGGCCAAGCGCGCCCTGCTCCAGCCGCGCATGGAAACCGTCGGCCGCCGAGCTGATGTCGAGCCGAAACAGCGAGCGATCGATGACCTCGCGCCAGCGGCGCAGCGCCGGCGCGCCGCGCAAGTCGTCCGTTGACCAGATGGCTGGCTGCATAATGGCCCTCTCCCTGCGCGCGAGACTAGCGCAGGGGCAGGCGTAACGCCATCGCCCTCGCGCCGCCCCTTGCGCCCTGCGCGCCACTCGCTAAGAAACCGCGATGGACCGTATCCTCATCCGCGGCGGCAAGCCGCTTTCCGGCAAGCTCCCCATTTCCGGCGCCAAGAACGCAGCACTCACCCTGCTGCCCTGCGCGTTGCTGACCGAGGAGCCGGTGACGCTGCGCAACCTGCCGCGCCTGGCGGACGTGGACAGCTTCGGGCACCTGCTCAACCAGCTCGGCGTATCGACCACCATCGAAGGCTCCCGGCAGGAGGATTTCGGCCGCGTGATGACGCTCAAGGCGGCGCGCGTCACCTCCTCGGTCGCGCCCTACGACATCGTGCGCAAAATGCGCGCCTCCATCGTGGTGCTGGGGCCGCTGCTGGCGCGCACCGGCGAGGCGACGGTCTCGCTGCCGGGCGGCTGCGCCATCGGCAACCGGCCGATCGACTTCCATCTCGCCGCCTTCCAGGCACTGGGCGCCACGATCGAGATGCGCGGCGGATATGTCCGCGCGCTCGCGCCGGACGGCGGGCTCAAGGGCGGGTTGGTCGTCCTCCCCTTCCCCTCCGTCGGCGCGACCGAGAATACGCTGATGGCTGCCGCGCTTGCCAGCGGCACCACGATCGTCGAGAATGCCGCGCGCGAGCCGGAAATCGTCGACCTGTGCCATCTGCTCATCGAGATGGGCAGCGAGATTGAGGGCATCGGCACCGACCGCATCACGATCCACGGCAAGCCCCGGCTCTACGGCGCCACCTACAAGGTGATGCCGGACCGGATCGAGGCGGGCAGCTATGCGTGCGCGGCGGCAATCACCGGCGGTGAGCTGGAGTTGGTCGGCGCGCGCAGCGACGACATGACCGCCATCCTCAAGGGCCTGCGCGACGCGGGCGTGCATGTCGAGGAGCTGAAGGACGGCCTGAAGGTCGCCGCGCACGGCAAGCTGAAGCCGCTAACCCTCTCCACCGCGCCCCATCCCGGCTTCCCCACTGACATGCAGGCGCAGTTCATGGCGATGCTGGCGCTGGCGGACGGCGCGAGCGTGCTGACCGAGACGATTTTCGAGAATCGCTACATGCACGTGCCCGAGCTGATTCGCATGGGAGCGGACATCACGGTCAATGGCCGCACCGCAGTCGTGCGCGGCGTGCCGAGCCTGACCGGCGCGCCGGTGATGGCGACGGACCTGCGCGCTTCCATGAGCCTCATCCTCGCCGGGCTCGCGGCCAAGGGGGAGACGATCGTCAACCGCGTCTATCATCTCGACCGGGGCTATGAGCGGCTGGAGGAGAAGCTCTCTGCCGTGGGCGCGGACATCGAGCGCGACAGCGACGGATAAGGCGCCGCTCCGGAGAAAGTGAACGGAGCGCCGGGCCATTTCTGTCCCTGGGCGTCACCAAAGGCTATGCTGCGCGTTCCATCGTCGAGGAGCGCATCGAGATGACCGACACATCCCGCAAGACCCATATCGGCGAGCACGCGCTGCATCCCGAGACGCAGATGCTGAACTATGGCTATGACCCCTCACTGTCCGAGGGCGCGGTCAAGCCGCCGGTGTTCCTGACCTCCACCTTCGTGTTCCGCTCCGCCGAGGAAGGGCGCGATTTCTTCGACTATGTGGCGGGGCGCAAGGAGCCGCCAGCGGGGCAGGAAACGGGCCTCGTCTATTCCCGCTTCAATCATCCCAACAGCGAGATCGTCGAGGATCGGCTGGCGGTCTACGAGCGGACCGAGGCGTGCGCGCTGTTCGCATCGGGGATGGCGGCCATCACCACCAGCATGATGGCCTATCTGCGCCCCGGCAATGTCGTGCTGCACTCGCAGCCCCTTTACGGCGGCACGGAAACGCTGATCGGCAATCTGCTCTCGCAGCTGGACATTCGCTCCGTGGGCTTCACCAACGGCGTGGACCGCGCCAGTATCGATGTGGCGGCGCGGGCGGCCGAGACGCTGGGGCGCGTGGCGGTGATCTTCATCGAGACGCCGGCCAATCCGACCAATGGCCTGGTCGACATCGCCCTCGTCCGCGCGATCGCGGAGGAGATTGCCGCGCGACAGGGCGGGCCGCGCCCGATCATCCTGTGCGACAATACGCTGCTCGGCCCGGTCTTTCAGCGGCCCATCGAGCATGGCGCGGACATCTCCCTCTATTCGCTCACCAAATATGTGGGCGGCCATTCGGACCTGATCGCCGGCGCGGCGCTGGGCGCACGGGAGATGATCCGCCCCGTGCGCGCGCTCCGCAGCGCGATCGGCACGCAGCTCGATCCCAATAGCGCCTGGATGCTGGGTCGCAGCCTGGAGACGCTGAGCCTGCGCATGGAACGCGCCAATACCAATGCGGCGGCCGTGGCGGCCTGGCTGCTCGATCATCCCAAGGTCGCGGGCATGCATTATCTGCCGTTCAGCGAAGCGGCGAGCCCGACCGGCCGCGCCTTCCGCGCGCAATGCGAGGGCGCCGGCTCGACCTTCTCCTTCGACATCGTCGGGGGCCAGGCGGCCGCCTTCCGCTTCCTCAATGCGCTGCGGATCTTCAAGCTGGCGGTGAGCCTTGGCGGCACGGAGTCACTGGCCAGCCATCCCGCCACCACGACCCATAGCGGCGTCGCGGCGGACGTGCGCGGGCGGATCGGCGTGCTCGAATCGACGATCCGGCTGTCCATCGGCATCGAGCATCCCGACGATCTGATCGCGGATCTGGAACAGGCGCTGGGCGCGGCCTAAGGAGCATCGGCGCCAACAGGAACCCCAAGGAAAGAACAGAAGAATGAGCGTGGCATTTCGCCGGGAGAGCGATGAGGAGCATCTGGAACCCAAGTTCGAGATCCCGATCCCGCCCGGCCCCAATCTGGTGACGGCGCGGGGGCTCGCGCTGACGCAGGCCAGGGTGGCGGAGCTGGAAGCCCTGCTGCCGGGCCTGACGGATGACGCGCTGGAGGCGACCAAGCGCGAGCTGCGCTACTGGCGTACGCGGCAGGCGACGGCGCAGCTTGCGCCAGAGCCGGATGGCGAGGCAGTCGAGTTCGGCTGCGCGGTGACCTATCGCCTCAACGGCCAGGAGCGCACCATCCACATCGTGGGCGATGACGAGGCCGATCCGGCGGCGGGCCTCATTTCCTTCTCCGCGCCGCTCAGCCGCGCGATGATGGAAGCCATGCCGGGCGAGACCGTCGCCTTCGGGGGCAAGCCGGACGCGATCGAGATCGTCGCGATCACAGTGCCGGACAAGGCGTAAGTCGCTCGGGAATCCGCGTGGGGCTGGGAAAGAAGGGAAGTTGGCCGGGCGAAAGCTTCACTTCCTTGCCATCTTCCCCGCCCCCGGCCAAGGAGAGCCATGCTCTCGTTCGTCTCCGTGCTGATTGGCTGCTTCGCGCTGTTACTCGCGATCCCGGCGTTCATCCCCTTTCTGGGCTGGGCGAACTGGCTGATCGTGCCGATCGCCCTGTTCGGCGCGCTGATCGGGCAATTCGCCTATACCAACGGGGCGCGGAACTTCTGCTTCATCGTGGCGGGCAGCCTCGGCTATTTCCTCAATCCGCTGGTCAACGTGCTGCTTGGCACGCTGCTGCTCAAGGAATCGTTGCGGCGCGGACAGGCAATCGCGGTCGGCGTCGCGGCGGTGGGCGTCGCGATCCTCGCGGTGGGCGAATTCCAGACGCTGTGGATCAGCCTCGGCCTCGCCCTCACCTTCGCTTTCTACGGCCTCGTGCGAAAGCTGACGCCGGTGCCCTCGGCGGTCGGCCTCGCCATCGAGACGGTGCTGCTCGCCGCGCCCGCGATCGCCGCGATCGCCTGGTTCCATGCGGAAGGGGCGCTGATGTTCGGAAAGGGCCCCTGGCTGACGCTCGGGCTGATCGGCACGGGCGCGGTCACGTCCATCCCGCTCATCCTGTTCGCCGTGGCGGCGCGCTCGCTGCCCTTGGTGACGCTCGGCCTCATGCAATATGTCGCGCCCTCGCTGCAGTTCCTCACGGGCGTCTTCCTGTTCGGCGAGAAGCTTTCGCCCGAGCGCTGGGCGAGCTTCCTGCTGATCTGGGCGGCGCTGGCGCTGTTCATCTGGGATAGCCTGCGCGGGGCACGGCTGGCGCGGCGGGCGCAAGCGTGAGCGGCACGTCCGGCCACCGGCATGACCGCCCCGTCTATGCCATCGGCCTGCGCCTGCTCGCCATGCTGATGCTGGCGGCGACCTACGCGCTCGGCAAGCTGCTGACCGAGCGCGGCGCACATCTTACCGAGATCACTTTCTATCGCCAGCTCTTCGCCTTGCCGATAGCGGCGGTCTGGGCATTCGCGACGCTCGGCACGGCGCTCAAGCCCAGGGCGCCCATCCGCACGCATTGCACGCGCACCGCGCTCGGCCTTGCCGGGATGATGTTCAATTTCGGCGCGGTGGCACTGCTGCCGCTCGCAGAGGCGACCTCGATCGGTTTCACCATGCCGATCTTCGCGACCATCCTCTCGGCCCTCTTCCTCAAGGAAAAGACCGGCC
>JAFKLU010000084.1 GCA_017304105.1 Sphingomonadales bacterium | reverse complement strand
CCGGCCAGTCCGTCGGCATCATCGGCGCCGGCCCGGGTGGCCTCACCGCTGCGGAATATCTGCGTGCCGCCGGCCATGAAGTGCATGTCTATGATCGCTATGACCGCGCCGGCGGCCTGCTGACCTATGGCATCCCCGGCTTCAAGCTGGAGAAGGACGTGGTCATGCGCCGCGTGAAGCGCCTGGAGGAAGCCGGCATCGTCTTCCATCTCGGCTTCGACGTGGGCAGCGACGCAACGCTCGCCCAGTTGCGCGAGAAGCATGACGCGATCCTCATCGCGACCGGCGTCTACAAGGCGCGCGACATGAAGATGCCCGGCGTCGGCACCAAGGGCGTCGTCAAGGCGCTGGATTTCCTCACCGCTTCCAACAAGGCGAGCTTCGGCGATGCCGTGCCCGAGCATGAGGATGGCTCGCTGCTGGCCAAGGGCAAGGACGTGGTCGTCATCGGCGGCGGCGACACCGCGATGGACTGCGTGCGCACCTCCATCCGCCAGGGCGCCAAATCGGTGCGCTGCCTCTATCGCCGCGACCGGGAGAATATGCCCGGCTCGCAGCGCGAGGTGCAGAATGCCGAGGAGGAAGGCGTCGAGTTCGTCTGGCTCACCGCACCCGTCGCGTTCGAGGGGACGGAACAGGTCACGGGCGTGAAGATCACCCGCATGCGCCTCGGCCAGCCCGACGCGTCCGGCCGCCGCGCGCCCGAGCCCGATCCGGGCAGCGAGGCGAGCATCCCGGCCGATCTCGTGATCAAGGCGCTCGGCTTCGACCCCGAGGACCTGCCGGCGATGTTCGACGAGCCCGGCCTCGCCGTCACCCGCTGGGGCACGCTGCGCGTCGACCATCGCACGATGATGACCAGCGTGGACGGCGTGTTCGCGGCCGGTGACATCGTGCGCGGCGCGAGCCTCGTCGTCTGGGCGATCCGCGATGGCCGCGACGTGGCGGAGCACATGCAGGCCTATCTCAAGGCCAAGGCCGGCACGCCCCGGCAGCGGGTCGCGGCGTGACGCGCCCGCATCACATGGACAAGACAGAAAAGACCGAAGGAACCGAGCAATGACCGAGCAGATGAGCTTCATGGCGAGCTTGGAAGAGCGCGAGCGGATCGCCCGCGAAGGCATGTATCGCCCCGAGTTCGAGGGTGACGCGTGCGGTGTCGGCCTCGTTGCCGCGACCGACGGCAAAGCTTCGCGCCGCGTGGTGGCGAGCGCCATCGACGCGCTGAAGGCGGTCTGGCATCGCGGCGCCGTGGACGCGGACGGCAAGACCGGCGACGGCGCGGGCATCCATGTCGACCTGCCGGTGCGCTTCTTTGACGACGCCATCTCGGCTTCCGGCCACAAGCCGATGCCCAATCGCCTCGCTGTGGGCATGATCTTTCTGCCGCGCACGGATTTGGGCGCGCAGGAAAGCTGCCGCATGATCGTCGAGTCCGAGATCATCCAGGCCGGCTACAAGATCTACGGCTGGCGCCAGGTGCCCGTCGACGTCTCGGTGATCGGCGAGAAGGCCCAGCGCACGCGCCCGGAGATCGAGCAGATCCTCATCGCCGGGCCGATGCCCGAGGAGCAGGCCGTCGCCGAGTTCGAGCGCGACCTCTATCTCGTGCGCCGGCGCATCGAGAAGAAGGTGATCGAGGCGCAGATCAACGACTTCTACGTCTGCTCGCTCTCCTGCCAGTCGATCATCTACAAGGGCCTCTTCCTCGCGGAGAGCCTGTCGGTCTTCTATCCGGACCTCGTCGACGAGCGGTTCGAGAGCCGCGTGGCGATCTTCCACCAGCGCTATTCGACCAACACCTTCCCGCAATGGTGGCTGGCCCAGCCGTTCCGCGCCCTCGCCCATAATGGCGAGATCAACACGATCCGCGGCAACAAGAACTGGATGAAGAGCCACGAGATCAAGATGGCGGCGCTGGCGTTCGGCGAGCAGTCGAGCGACATCAAGCCGGTGATCCCGGCCGGCGCATCGGACACCGCCGCGCTCGACGCCGTGTTCGAGACGCTCTGCCGCGCAGGCCGCGACGCGCCGACCGCCAAGCTCATGCTCGTCCCCGAGGCCTATCAGAACAACGAGGACGTGCCCGAGCCGCACAAGCACATGTACGACTATCTCGCCTCCGTGATGGAGCCGTGGGACGGGCCGGCGGCGCTCGCCATGACGGACGGCCGCTGGGCGGTCGCGGGCATGGACCGCAATGCGCTGCGCCCGCTGCGCTTCACCCTCACCTCCGACAATCTGCTGATCGTCGGCTCCGAGACTGGCATGGTCGTCGTGCCGGAGACCAGCGTCGTCAAGAAGGGCCGCCTCGGGCCGGGCCAGATGATCGCGGTGGACCTCGACGCCGGCAAAGTGTTCGACGACCGGGCGATCAAGGACCGGATCGCGTCCGAGCGCCCCTATGCCGATTATGTGAAGGACTTCCGGTCGGTCGCGGACCTGCCGCCAGCCAGCGAGGATGCGCGCCCGCTGTGGGACAAGGCCGAGCTGACCCGCCGGCAGATCGCCGCCAACATGACGCTGGAGGACATGGAGTTGATCCTCAGCCCCATGGTCGAGGACGGCAAGGAGGCCGTGGGCTCGATGGGCGACGACGCGCCGCTCGCGGTCATCACCGACAAGCCGCGCACGATCAGCCATTTCTTCCGGCAGAATTTCAGCCAGGTCACGAACCCGCCGATCGACTCGCTGCGTGAGCGCCACGTAATGAGCCTCAAGACGCGCTTCTCGAACCTTGCCAACATTCTGGAAGAGGAATCCCAGAACAGCCACGTGCTGGTGCTGAAGTCACCGGTGCTGCTCTGCGAGGACTGGTCGCGTCTCAAGAAGTATTTCGGCAAGGCCGTCGCCGAAATCGACTGCACCTTCCCGGTCGACGGGCCGCCCGACGCGCTGCGCGCCGCGATCAACCGCATCCGCGACGAGGCAGAGATTGCCGTGCGCGCCGGCCAGACCGAGCTGTTCCTTTCCGACGAAGGCGTCGGTCCGGACCGGGTCGGCATCGCGATGGTGCTGGCGGCGGCGGCCGTCCACACGCATCTCGTGCGCAAGGGGCTGCGCTCCTATTCGTCGATCAACGTGCGCACCGCCGAGTGCCTCGATCCGCATTATTTCGCGGTGCTGATCGGCGTGGGCGCCACCACGGTGAACGCCTATCTGGCCGAAGCCTGCGCGGTGGACCGGCATGCGCGCGGCCTGTTCGGTCATCTGAGCCTTGAGCAGTGCCTGGAGAATTACCGCAAGGCGGTCGACGAAGGCCTGCTCAAGATCATGAGCAAGATGGGCATCGCGGTGATCTCCTCCTACCGCGGCGGTTATAATTTCGAGGCGGTCGGCCTTTCCCGCGCGCTGGTGAACGATCTGTTCCCGTCCATGCCGTCCAAGATCTCGGGCGAGGGCTATGCCTCGCTCCAGTACAACGCGCTGGAGCGGCACAAGCAGGCTTATGACAGCGCGGTCGTCAACCTGCCGATCGGCGGATTCTACCGCCAGCGGGCGGGCGGCGACACGCATGCTTATACCGCCCAGCTCATGCACCTGCTGCAGACGGCGGTCGCGACGGACAGCTACTCGCACTATCTGCAGTTCTCGCGCGGCGTCTCCGAGCTGCCGCCGGTCTATCTGCGCGATCTGCTGGAGTTCCAGTATCCCGATCAGGCGGTGCCCATCGATCAGGTCGAGGCGATCACCGAGATCCGCAAGCGCTTCGTGACGCCCGGCATGTCGCTCGGCGCCCTCTCCCCGGAGGCGCACGAGACGCTCGCCATCGCCATGAACCGCATCGGCGCCAAGGCCGTGTCGGGCGAAGGCGGCGAGGATTCGATCCGCTTCAAGCCCTATGAAAATGGTGACAACGCCAATTCCACGATCAAGCAGATTGCGTCCGGCCGGTTCGGCGTCACCGCCGAATATCTGGGCGCCTGCGAGGAAGTGGAAATCAAGGTCGCGCAGGGCGCCAAGCCCGGCGAGGGCGGCCAGTTGCCCGGCTTCAAGGTGACCGAGTTCATCGCGAAGCTTCGCCACTCGACGCCCGGCGTGATGCTGATCTCGCCGCCGCCGCACCACGACATCTACTCGATCGAGGATCTCGCGCAGCTCATCTATGACCTGAAGCAGATCAACCCGCGGGCGCGGGTCTGCGTGAAGCTGGTGAGCCAGTCGGGCATCGGCACCGTCGCAGCGGGCGTCGCCAAGGCGCATGCGGACGTGATCCTCGTCTCCGGCCATGTCGGCGGCACGGGCGCCTCACCCCTGACCAGCATCAAGTTTGCCGGTCTGCCGTGGGAAATGGGCCTCTCCGAAGCGAACCAGGTGCTCACGCTCAACGGCCTGCGTCACCGCGTGAAGCTGCGCACCGACGGCGGCCTCAAGACGGGGCGCGATATCGTCATCGCCGCTATCCTGGGCGCGGAAGAGTTCGGCATCGGCACGCTCAGCCTCGTGGCGATGGGCTGCATCATGGTCCGCCAGTGCCACTCCAACACGTGCCCCGTCGGCGTGTGCGTGCAGGATGAACGGCTGCGCGCCAAGTTCACCGGCACGCCAGAGAAGGTCATCAACCTGATGTCCTTCATCGCCGAGGAAGTGCGCGAAATCCTGGCGCGTCTGGGCTGCCGCAGCCTGGACGAGGTGATCGGCCGCACTGAACTGCTCAAGCAGGTGAGCCGCGGCGCGGAGCATCTGGATGATCTCGACCTGAACCCGGTTCTGGCGAAGGTCGACGCGCCGGACGACATGCGCCGCTTCAACCTGCCGACCTGGCGCAACGAAGTGCCCGACAGCCTCGATGCGCAGATGATCGCGGACGCGAAGGCCGTGTTCGAGCGCGGCGAGAAGATGCAGCTCACTTACACGGTGCGCAACACGCACCGCGCCGTGGGCACGCGCTTCTCGGCGATGGTGACGCAGAAGTTCGGCATGTCGACGCTGCAGGATGGCCACGTCCATGTCCGCCTGCGCGGCACGGCGGGGCAGTCGCTCGGCGCCTTCCTGTGCAAGGGCATCACGCTCGAAGTGTTCGGCGATGCGAACGACTATGTCGGCAAGGGCCTCTCTGGCGGCATCATCGCGGTGCGGCCGATGGTCTCAAGCCCGCTGGCCAGCCAGGAGAATACCATCGTCGGTAACACCGTGCTCTATGGTGCAACCGCCGGCAAGCTGTTCGCGGCAGGTCAGGCGGGCGAGCGCTTCGCGGTGCGCAACTCGGGCGCGCAGGTCGTCGTCGAGGGCTGCGGCGCCAATGGCTGCGAATATATGACGCGCGGCGTCGCCGTCATTCTGGGCAAGGTCGGCGCCAATTTCGGCGCGGGCATGACCGGCGGCATGGCGTTCAGCTACGAGGAGAGCCGGACCTTCGCGGCACACGCCAATCCGGAGAGCATCCTCTGGCAGCGTCTTGCCAGCGCCCACTGGGAACAGGTGCTCAAGGAACTGATCGAGGAGCATGTCGCACGGACCGACAGCGCCTGGGCGCATGGCATCCTGCACAGCTGGGAGCGCAGCCGCGAGCATTTCTGGCAGGTCTGCCCCAAGGAAATGGTGAGCCGTCTGGCCCACCCGCTCTCGGAAGAGGAAGTCACCGAAGCGGCCGAGTAAGCCGGCCGCTCCGAGCAATACGGGAGGCTGGCGCCGCATCGGCCCGGCCTTCCCATAGCCGCCAACAGTCCGGGCGAGATTCAGCGCGTCGCTGGAATGGCCTCGATGCCTGTGATCGCAGGGGCCGACAGGCGATCAGGACGTTTCGCCCCGTCCGCCGGCGGCAATGGCGGCAACGGCCTGCCGCTCTCCGCCTTGACTGCAGGGATCTTGCGGGCCGGCGCGCTAGCCGAGCCGGTCACTGCTGCTCCCCCGCGCGGCGCAAGAACGGCGGCGCCCTCCGGCGGCACAGGGGCATCTTGCGCCTGATAGGCCGGCAAGGGCTCAACCTCCGCCAGCGGAGCCGCTGTCATGTCATTGTAGAGCGCGGCGTCGCATCCCTCGCAATGATAGGAAGTCGGCCCGGATCGTGCCGCAAAGTCGGCCCTGTCCTCTTCGTCCGATCGCGACGCGTTGCCGGCGATGGCGAGAAAGGCGCTATATTCGGCCAGCTCCTCGCCCCCCTTCGGGCCGGTGCCTCCCGCCGCGAAGTTGCCGAGCACGATGCCGACCGTCGCGCCGAACAGGGAGATGGCGCTGATGACGATCAAGCGGCGCGCGGCGACTTGCATAGCGCCTGTGTAACGCACCAGATCGCAAAGTGGCACCGCTTTTCGCATCGGCCCGCCGTACGCCTCCCGCGGCCAATGGACGCGCTATCTGGCGCGGCTTTCGTCATTATCGCTTTGCGGCGGAGTGGCGCCCCTTTATGGCCTGCCACATGTGGCATCTCTACCAGTTCCCGCTCTGCCCCTTCTCGCGCAAGCTGCGCTTCCTGATGGCGGAAAAGGGCATCATCTACGAGCTCGTGCGCGAATCACCCTGGGCGGCGCGCGACGAATTTCTCGATCTCAATCCCGCCGGCACCACGCCGGTGATCGTGGCCGATGACGGACACGCCACCCTCGCGGACAGTCAGGCGATCTGCGAGTATTTCGAGGAGACGGTCGAGCAGTTCCCGCTCATCTCGGGCTCGGCGCTCGCCCGCGCGGAAGTCCGCCGCCTGACCGCCTGGTTCGACCAGATCGTCTATCGCGACGTGGTGGCGCCGCTGCTCAACGAGCGGATGATGAAGCGCCTGGTTCACCGCACCTCGCCCGATGCCGGCGCGCTGCGCGAGGCCATGCGCCGCGCCAATACGCACATGGACTATATGGACTATCTGCTCGATCACCGCAGCTGGATGGCTGGCGGCACGATGAGCCTGGCCGATATCACTGCGGCGGCACATATCTCCGTCGCCGACTATCTGGGCGGGATCGATTGGGAAGGCCACCGGCCGACCAAGCGCTGGTACGCGGGCATCAAGTCCCGCCCATCCTTCCGCCCGCTGCTTGCCGAGCGGATGGAAGTGGTCACGCCCCCCAAATATTACGACCAGCCGGATTTCTGACGGCGCCTTCGGGCCGTCATCCCGCGATCACTCCTCGCTGGCCTCGCTCGCGATATAGACGCGGTTGCGGCCATGCTCCTTGGCGAGATACAGCGCGCGGTCCGCCGCCTTGAGGGCGTCGCGCGGCTCGGAATAGGCGAAAACGTCCGCAACGCCGCCCGAGAAGGTCACCTGATCCATGCGCTCGCCGGTCTTGCGATCGACGAGATTGCGCTCGGCCATGTCGGCGCGCGCATCGTCCACGATCCGCGCCGCATCTGACAGCGCGAGCCCGCGGAACAGGATGACGAACTCCTCGCCGCCGTGGCGCGCGACATGCGCCTTGTCGCCCGAGATGCGCGCGAGCAGCCCCGCCACGAACTTGAGCACGCGGTCGCCCGCGTCATGGCCATGCTGGTCGTTGATGTGCTTGAAATGGTCGATGTCGCAGAAGGCGATGCTCAGCGGCTCGCCATTCTCGCGCGCGGCCTGCACCTCGTCGCGCAGCGCATTCTCGAAGGCGCGGCGATTGGGCAGGCCGGTCAGATGATCCTGCTCGGCCGCCTTGCGCGCGGTCTCCAGATTCTTTTGCAGCAGACGCGTCTGCTTCTGCCCCTCGCGCATGCGCGCCTCGACCTCGCGGGTCTTCTCGATCATGCCACGGGTCAGCGCGACGAGCTTGCCGATGGCGTCGCCGCCGGCGTCATCCTTGGTGAGTTCGGCCGCCTGCTGCTGCAGCGCGGCGCCAAAATCCTTGGCATTGCTGGTCGAACGCTCGGCGATGCCGGTAAGCTGATGGAGATTGGCCTCCATTTCATCCAGCATGACTCCGAGCGTGTCCGGCGTCATCTCTTCCGCGCGCTGCTCGGCGATGATCTGCTCGGCGATGCTGTTGCTGAGCCTGCCCTTGTCGCTGAGGATGGCGCGCACCGCCTTCTCGATCGCCAGATCGTTGCCAGTAATATAGTCCAGCGCCAGACCGAAATTGAGCGGCGTCAGATCGAGATCATGCGCGAAGAGGAAGGTGCCTACATCGTCATAGAGCGTCCTGCGTCGCTCGACCTCGCGGCGCATATGGGCATTGCCCACGTCTCGCGCAGGCTGCGCCGGCGCTCCCGCCAGCTCGTTCTGAGCCTCGGAAATGCCGAGCAGCCGGCCAAGCTTGGCCAGCCTTCCACCTAAACCATCGGACGACGCGTGTACCGCGGACATGCCTCAATCTCCTCCACGGGCCTTCTACCGCGCTGTGGTAAAGAAAGCCTTGAGCTTGATTGGGCCGCCGGCCGCAGGAGCGCAGATTTGCTCATATTTGCGCGCCATGCGGGAGCTGGGAGCTTTCCCACTGATTCCAGACGGAAAAAGCGCGACCTCCCCCACATGCATGCCCCAAGGCGGGACGAAAACGACTTGGGCCGGCGCAATTTCCAACTGGTCATCGCGCGTTCAGCCGGCCTGCGGGAAAGTCGAAACTCCCCTCAACATGCCGCGGGGCTCCGCCGGATGATCGCACGCCCGTCCTCAGTCCATCAGCCCAGCCGAGCGGCTGGCCGGACGGCCGCGACTTTCCATGTGACGAGAGCGATCTTCGGACCTAGATTGGCGCCATGACAATTGTTTCCGCCGCCCAGCGGCTGCTCTCGGCCGCTCTCGCGGCTGCCTTGCTCGCCTCGCCGCCGCTCGCCGCGCAGCCTCCCGCGCCTGCCCCGGCTCTCGCGACATCGGCACCTGCCGCCGCGCCCATCCCCCAGAAGCGCCCATGGCTCTACGAGAAGAGCGATGTGCCGATGGACCTGGCCTGGCGCTTCGGCGAGCTGCCCAACGGTCTGCGCTATGCCATCCGCCGCAATGACGTGCCGGCCGGGCAGGTGTCGATCCGCGTGCGGGTCGATGTGGGCTCGCTGATGGAGGAGCCGAGGGAAGCCGGTTTCGCCCACTTCATCGAGCATCTTTCCTTTCGCGGCTCGCGCGATGTGCCGGACGGTGAATCCAAGCGCATCTGGCAGCGCCTCGGCGCCACCTTCGGCAGCGACAGCAATGCGCAGACCTCCCCAACCGGCACCGTCTATGCGCTCGATCTGCCCCGCGCCAACGAGGCAGGCATAGACGAGAGCCTGAAGATACTGGCCGGCATGCTCTCGCAACCCAACATCGCGCCGGACCCGGTCAATGCCGAACGCGCCGTCGTGCTCGCCGAGCGGCGCGAGGGCCTCGGCCCTCAGGCGCGCGTGGGCGACGAGGTGCGCGCCTTCTTCTTCGCCGGCCAGCGCCTCGGCAAGCACAGCACGATCGGCACCGAGGCAACGCTGACCGCCGCAACGCCCGAGGCGCTGCGCGCCTTTCACGATCGCTGGTATCGCCCTGATCGCACCGTCATCGCCATTTCCGGCGCGATGGACCCGGCGATTCTCGAAGCCAAGCTGCGCGCCCATTTCTCTGGCTGGACCGCGAAGGGGCCCGCGACGCCCTTGCCCGATTTCGGCAAGCCCGATCCCAAGGCCCCCGCCACCAAGGTCGTCGTCGAGCCGAGCGCGCCTTACAGCGTCGGCCTCGCTTATCTGCGCCCCTGGCAGTTCAACGAGGATACGATCGCCTTCAATCAGGCGCGCCTGGCAGACATGGTGGCGCTGGAGCTCATCAACCGGCGTCTCGATGTCGCCGCCAGCCAGGGCGCGAGCTTCCTCGACGCCAGCGTGTCGCTCGACAACAGCTCGCGCTCCGCCAACGCCACCTATGTGACGATCCGCCCGATCGGCAATGACTGGGAGAAGGCGCTGAGGGAAGTGCGCGCGATCATCGAGGATGCCCGCCGGACCGCCCCCAGCCAGCAGGACATCGACCGTGAATTCTCCGGCATGGAAGCGGGATTCGCCGCGCAGGTGGCAAGCGCCGCGATCGAGGGAAGCAGCGTCCAGACCGACATGCTGGTCGGCGCCGTGGATATCCGCGAGACGGTCGTCTCCCCCAAGGCGCAGCTCGATATCTATCATGGCGCGCGCAGCTACATGACACCGGACAAGCTGCTCGCCTCCACCAGGCGGCTGTTCTCCGGCGCGGCCGTGCGCGCTCTGCTGAGCCTGAAGGCCCCGCAGACCGGCGCGCTCGCGCGCCTCAACACGGCCTTCCGCGCGCCCGTCCAGCCGGCCACCGATGCGCGGCTGGGCGACAAGGTCGTGACGATGGCGGACCTGCCTGCCCTGCCCCCGCCCGGCAAGGTCGTCTCGCAAAAGCCGCTGGGCATCATCGGCATTCAGGACGTCGCTTTCGAGAATGGCGTGCGGCTGCTGCTGCTCGGCAATCAGGCGGAGCCGGGCAAGGTGCACGTGAAGGTGCGCTGGGGCCATGGGCGCCAGAGCTTCTCGCCCAGGCAGGACGATGCGCTGTGGGCGGCGCCCTTCGCGCTGATGGCGAGCGGCATGGGCGACCTTGACCAGCGCGACCTGGCCGAGCTGTTGAACGGCCGCCGGCTGGGCCTGGACTTCGGCATCGAGGACGATGCCTTCACGCTGAGCGCCACCAGCAGCCCGCAGGACTATCCGGACCAGCTCCGCCTGTTCGCGACGAAGCTTGCTTATCCGCGCTGGGACGAGGCGCCTCTGAAGCGGGCCATGGCCGCGCTGGAAGCGGGCTATGACCCGGTGCCCGGCTCCGCCTCCGAGGCGATTGCGCGCAGCCTCGACTGGATGCTGCGCAACCGCGACGAACGTTACGCCCCAGCCACGCCATCGGATCGGGATGCGCTGACGCTCGACCGGTTCAAGGCCCTGTGGGCGCCCCGCCTCGCGGCCGGCCCCATCGAGGTGCAGATCTATGGCGATCTGAAGCCGGACGAGGCGATCCGCGCCGTCGCCGCGACCTTCGGCGCGCTGCCGCGTCGCGAGGACAAGGCCCCGCCGGCCGAAAACCGCGCGGTGACTTTCCCCGCTCCTGTCTCGGCCCCCGTGCTGCTCAGCCATAATGGCCCGGCCGAACAGGCAGCGGCCGTCATCGCCTGGCCCACCGGCGGCGGCACCGCGCGCATTCGCGAGAGCCGGCAGCTTGAGATGCTCGCGCGCATCATCAGCGACCGGCTGTTCGAAAAGCTCCGCTCGATTGACGGCGACGCCTATACGCCGAGCGCATCGAGCATCTGGCCGGAAAGCTCGGCGAGCGGCGGCTATCTGTTCGTGCAGACGCAGCTCAAGCCCGACCGCATTCCCTATTTCTTCCAGCTCATGAACGAGATCACGACCGATCTCGCCACACGGCCGGTCGACCCGGACGAGCTGGCCCGGCAGGTGGAGCCAATCCGCCAGCTCCTCAATCGGGCGGCCTACAGCAATGCCTTCTGGATGAGCCAGCTCGAAGGCTACACGTCCGATCAGGCCCGCCTCACCCGCGCAGCGAGCCTCGGCCGCGATCTGCTCGATGTGACGCCCGCCGACCTGCAGGCGCTCGCCGCCCGCTATCTCGCGCCACAGACGAGCTGGTCGGCGATCGTGCTGGCGCGCGGCATGCCGGTGCCGCTCATCCCCCGGACGCAGCGCGCGAGCAACAGCACCGCGCCG
>JAFKLU010000450.1:760-2244 GCA_017304105.1 Sphingomonadales bacterium | reverse complement strand
TCTACGATCATATGATGCTCGACGGGCTGGAGGATGCCTATGAGCCGGGCAAGGCGATGGGCGTCTTCGCCGAGGGGACCGCGCGGGAGTATCAGTTCACCCGCGAGGCGCAGGACGCCTATGCGATCGAGAGCCTGACGCGCGCGCGCAAGGCGCAGGCGAGCGGCTGGTTCGAGCGGGAGATCGCCCCGGTCGAGGTGGCGACGCGCAAGGGCAGCGAGACGGTGGCGCAGGACGAGCAGCCGCTCAAGAGCGACCCGTCCAAGATCCCCGGCCTGCGCCCGGCCTTTCTCAAGGACGGGACGATCACGGCGGCCAATGCCAGCTCCATCTCGGATGGGGCGGCGGCGCTGCTGCTGGCGCCGGCTTCGGTCGCGGAAGCGAAGGGGCTGAAGGCGGTCGCGCGGATCGTGGGCCATACGGCACATGCCCGGCTGCCCGCGCATTTCACCACCGCGCCGATCGGGGCGATCGAGAAGCTGTTGGCGAAGACCGGCTGGCGCGTGGAGGATGTCGATCTGTTCGAGATCAACGAGGCCTTTGCCTGCGTGACCATGGCGGCGATGCACGATCTCGCCATCCCGCACGAGAAGGTGAACATCCACGGCGGGGCTACGGCGCTCGGCCATCCGGTCGGCGCGTCGGGCGCGCGGATCGTGGCGACCTTGCTCTCGGCACTGGAGCGCACGGGCGGCAAGCGCGGTATCGCCTCGCTGTGCATCGGCGGGGGCGAGGCGACGGCAATGGCGGTGGAGCTGCTCTGATGAAGCGAGCCGGGAAATGAAACTGGGGCGCCTCAACCATGTCGGCGTGGCGACGCCCTCCATCGAGGCGGCGCTTCGTTTCTGGCGGGATGTGATGGGCGCGCGGGTGATCGGCGAGCCGTTCGACATGGCAGCGCAGGGCGTGCGGGTCTGCTTCGTCGAGACGCCGGGCGAGGACGGCACGGCTGGAACGCAGATCGAGCTGCTGGAGCCGCTGGGCGAGGGGTCGCCTATCGCGGCGTTTCTGGAGAAGAACCCGCTGGGCGGGCAGCATCATCTCGCCTTCGAGGTGCCGGATATCCATGCGGCGAAGGTCTGGTTCGAGGGGCAGGGCAAGCGCGTGCTCGGCGAACCCAGAATGGGCGCGCACGGGACGCTTGTCTTCTTCGTGCATCCCAGGGACATGGGCGGCGTGCTGACCGAGATCATGGAGACGCCCGATGGGCATTGAGCGGTTCTTCCCCGCCGGGAACTGGAGGTGGTCTCATGAGTGAAGCGCCGATCCTCTCCACGCTGGAGAGCCACGTCCTCACCCTGACGCTCAACCGGCCCGAGCGGCTGAACGCGCTGTCCACCGGGCTCTTGACCGCCGCCAAGACCGCGCTTGACGAGGGCGTCGCGGCGGGCGCGCGCGCTGTGCTCATCACCGGCACCGGGCGGGCCTTCTGCTCCGGCGCGGATCTGGCCGGCGATGGCGGCGTGACGGGCGATCTGGGCGAT
>JAFKLU010000450.1:0-699 GCA_017304105.1 Sphingomonadales bacterium | reverse complement strand
GCTGTTCGACACGCTCGCAGCGCTCGACATTCCGGTGGTGAGCGCGCTCAACGGGCCGGCGGTGGGCGCGGGCATGGCGCTGGCGCTGGCGGCGGACATCGTGGTGATGGCGCACTCGGCCTATCTGCAACTCGCCTTCGCGAACATCGGTCTGGTGCCGGATGCCGGCGCGACCTGGCTCGTCGCCAAGAGCGCCGGACGCGCCAAGGCGCTGGAAATGGCGCTGCTCGGCGAGGCGATGTCGGCGCAGGAGGCGAAGGATGCGGGACTCGTGGCGCGCGTCGTGGGCGATGGTGCGCTGATGGACGAGGCATTCGGGATCGCATGCCGGCTGGCGCGCGGACCAACCGTGGCGATCGGCCTCATCCGCAAGCAGGTGGCGGCGGCGCTCAATGCGAGCCTTGTCGAGACGATGGCGCTGGAAGCCGCCAACCAGACGCGCGCGGGCCGCACGGAAGATTTCCGCGAGGCTGTCGCGGCATTCCGGGACAAGCGAGCGCCGGAGTTTCGCGGGCGGTGATGGAAGACCTATGAGCGAGAAGCCAAGCATTGAGGAATGGCGCACGCTCGCCGAGCGTGAGGTGAAGGGCAGGGATCTCGTCTGGCGCACGCCGGAGGGGATCGCGGTGCGGCCGCTTTATACGGGGGCGGACGTTGCGGGCATCGATTCCGGTCTGCCCGGCTTCGCGCCGTTCACGC